>NZ_JBHXNP010000015.1:0-109787 GCF_042719495.1 Streptomyces sp. NPDC058525 | reverse complement strand
TTCTTTTGTTTATAAGCGCCTGTGGGGCAACACCCCAATCAACACACCGGAGCCGCGCGCGGGCCCCACATCCCGTGTCCGGGATGTGGGCCCCTCCTGTACGCGTGGGCGGTCGATCGCGCCGGGACTAGCCGAGTGCGAGCTTGACCATGTCCGCCTGCGGACCCTTCTGGCCCTGCGAGATCTCGAACTCGACCCGCTGACCCTCTTCAAGGGTGCGGTATCCGTCCATCTGGATGGCGCTGTAGTGGACGAACACATCCGCACCACCGTCGACCGCGATGAAGCCGTAGCCCTTCTCCGCGTTGAACCACTTGACGGTGCCCTGAGCCATGCCTAACTCCCCTATTACTGGCCCTTGCGCAGGAACGCACTTCGCGGTCCCGGGTCATCACTTGCGTCGGAACGCGTCGACCGAGGCTGAATGTATCCGCGCCGGTGCTGTCTGCAACAGGTCAATCCGACGAGAATTCTGGACACGGGGAAACACAGAAATAGAGTGAAAATCTGGCATATTCCAGGGCAACTCGGGCCCGGCATATCTCGCCAATGCCCCATACCGCGCTTGCACATTGACCCGATGTCGACCCTGCCGCGAGCCGTTCATATGCGCCGGGCAAGAGCAGCGGAGGGGACTTCCCCAACTCTACCGCGCCCAATCAAACAGAATTACCCCCTCCGCTTATTAACGGAGGGGGTAATTACGGTTTCGCGTGTCAGCCGCCGGCGACGGCCGGGATGATCGAGACGCCCGCGCCGTCCGGCGTCGCCGCCTGCAGCCCGCCCTCGAACCGCACGTCGTCGTCGTTCACGTAGACGTTGACGAAGCGGCGCAGCTTGCCCTGGTCGTCCAGGACGCGCGCGGCGATGCCCGGGTGGTTCTTCTCCAGGGACTCGATGACCTCGGCCAGGGTGGCTCCCTCGGCCGGGACCTCGGCCTGACCGCCGGTGTAGGTGCGCAGGATGGTGGGGATGCGGACGTTGACGCTCATGGCGCTACTGCCTTTCCGGGTGTACGGGGGGAGAGGGGGTGTCCGGCGGGTCAGGGCCGGGTCCCCGGGTCGTCTGGTGCCGTGCATTGCAAGGCGGAGGAGGGAGTCGACGCGGTGGGGGCACCTCCCAGCGGTAGCTGGGGGACGTCGGCGACCGACGACAACGCGGCAAGGCGCGGTGCCGGGCGGGCCGGGGACCCGGCCCTGACCCGCCGGACACCCCCTAGGCCAGGCCGGCGGCGCGGAACGCGTCCAGGCTCGGGCGGATGGTGGCGGTCTGCCCGCTGTCCGCGGCCACCGCCTCCAGGGTCTTGAGGCCGTCGCCGGTGTTCAGGATGACGGTGGTGAGCGTCGGGTCGAGCTGCCCGTTCTCGATGAGCTTCTTCGTCACGCCGACGGTCACGCCGCCCGCGGTCTCCGCGAAGATGCCCTCGGTCTGCGCGAGGATCTTGATGGCCTCGACGACCTGCTCGTCGTTGACGTCCTCGACGAAGCCGCCGGTGCGCCGCGCGATGTCCAGGACGTACGGGCCGTCCGCCGGGTTGCCGATCGCCAGGGACTTGGCGATGGTGTTCGGCTTCTGCGGGCGGACCACGTCGTGACCGGCCTTGAAGGCGGAGGAGACCGGGGAGCAGCCCTCGGCCTGGGCGCCGAAGATCTTGTACGGCTTGTCCTCGACGAGGCCGAGCTTGATCAGCTCCTGCAGACCCTTGTCGATCTTCGTCAGCTGTGAGCCGGACGCGATCGGGATGACGATCTGGTCGGGCAGCTGCCAGCCGAGCTGCTCGCAGATCTCGTACGCCAGGGTCTTGGAGCCCTCGCCGTAGTACGGGCGCAGGTTGACGTTGACGAAGCCCCAGCCCTCGCCCAGCGGGTCGCCGATGAGCTCGGAGCAGAAGCGGTTCACGTCGTCGTAGTTGCCCTCGATGCCGACGAGGTCGCCGCCGTAGACACCGGCCATGACGACCTTGCCCTGCTCCAGGTCGTGCGGGATGAACACGCAGGAGCGGAAACCGGCCCGGGCGGCCGCGGCGCCGACGGCGCCGGCCAGGTTGCCGGTGGAGGAGCAGGACAGGGTGGTGAAGCCGAAGGCGCGGGCCGCCTCGACGGCGATCGCCACGACGCGGTCCTTGAAGGAGTGCGTCGGGTTGCCGGAGTCGTCCTTGACGTACAGCTTGCCGCTGACGCCGAGCTCCTTGGCCAGGTTGGCCGCGTCCACGAGCTTGGTGAAGCCCGGGTTCAGGCTGGGCTTGGCGGCCACGTCCGCGGGGACCGGCAGCAGCGGCGCGTAACGCCAGATGTTGTTCGGGCCGGCCTCGATCGCCGCGCGCAGGGCGGCCGGGTCGCCGGTGGGGAGGTCGTAGGCGACTTCCAGCGGTCCGAAGCACTCGGCGCACGCGAAGATGGGTCCGAGTTCGAAACGGGTACCGCACTCGCGACAGGAAAGCGCGGTGGCAGGTCCGAGATCGACAGAGGTGGCGACAGTCTGTGCAGCCATGATGGCGAGGCCCTTTCTCCTCATCTTCCCCATGGCGCACTTCGCCATGAGACGGAATTGGCACCTTCCCTAGCCGGGGCCCCGCAGGATGCGTATCGCATCGCGAGAACCGACTGGAGGGTTGCCGGGGCTTCAACGGGCCGTGTCCCTCTGCCCCTCTGGATGAGCGGTATGGCACCGGCACACGCGCTCTATGGCGCGCCGGTGCGTTTGTACGCGAGGCCCCCCGGCATGCGGTGGTCCTGCGCGTTGTTCAAGACTGTAACCGAAGGTCCATGCGGTTGAGACAGCCGTCCGAACCGCGAGATGGATCACTTTTCGGTCAATCCGACCCGCAGGCCAACCGATGTGCAAGGAGTCTCAGAGTGCTGGAAGAGGTGGAGCGCTGGCTGGCCGACCGCTCCTGGTCCGCCGCCGACCGACCGCTCGACCAGTTGCTGGACCGGAAACGGGCAGCTGGGACCACGGTCAGCGTCGTGCTGCCGGCGCTCGACGAGGAGGCGACGGTCGGCGCGATCGTCGAGGTGATCCGCCGCGAGCTGATCGAGGGACTGCCGGTCCCCCTGGTGGACGAGCTCGTCGTGATCGACTCGGGCTCCAGCGACGCTACGGCCGAAGTCGCGGCGAAGGCCGGCGCCCACGTGGTGCACCGGGACGACGTCCTGCCGCGGATCCCGGCGCTGCCCGGCAAGGGCGAGGTGCTGTGGCGCTCCCTGCTGGCCACCACCGGGGACATCGTCTGCTTCGTCGACGCCGATCTGCGGGACTTCTCGGCCGCCTTCGTCTCCGGGATCGTGGGGCCGCTGCTGACCGAGCCGGACGTGCAGTTCGTGAAGGCCATGTACGACCGGCCGCTCGGCCCGGAATTCGACGGGCTCGCCTCCGGCAAGACCCCCGGCCAGGGCGGCCGGGTCACCGAGCTCGTCGCGCGCCCGCTGCTCAACCTGCACTGGCCGCAGCTCGCCGGCTTCGTCCAGCCGCTGGGCGGCGAGTACGCCGTACGCCGCTCCCTGCTGGAGCGGCTGCCCTTCCCCGTCGGGTACGGCGTCGAGCTCGGCCTGCTCGTCGACGCCCTGCACACGGTCGGGCTGGACGCGCTGGCCCAGGTGGACGTGGGCGTACGGCTGCACCGCCACCAGGACGGGCAGGCGCTGGGCCGGATGGCCGCGGCGATCTACCGCACCGCGCAGCTGCGGCTCTCGCGCGGGCATCTCGTACGGCCGGAGCTGACGCAGTTCGAGCGGGGCCCGGAGGGGTTCGTGCCGCACACCTACCCGGTGGACACCGAGGAGCGGCCGCCGATGCTGGGCATCAAGGAGTACGCCCTGCGCCGCGCGGCCTGACGGGTTCGGAAGTTTGCGCGAGGCCGGGCCGGGCTAGGTTCGCGACATGGCTGCATCCCAGGTACTCGTCGCCGCCAACCGCGGCCCCCTCTCGTACTCGCTCGGCACGGACGGCACGCTCAGCGCCCGGCGCGGCGGCGGAGGCCTCGTCTCCGGCCTCTCCGCCGCGCTGGCGCGGCAGCCGGACGCGCTGTGGATCTGCGCGGCGCTGTCGGACGCGGACCGGGAGGCGGTCCGGCGCGGCGTCTCGGAGCCGGGCGTCCGGATGCTGGACATCGATCCCACGATGTACGACGACGCGTACAACGGCATCGCGAACTCGGTGCTGTGGTTCACCCACCACCACCTGTACGACGTCCCGCGCGAGCCGGTCTTCGACGCGGAGTTCCGGCGGCGCTGGGCCTCGTACGCCGCGTACAACGAGGCCTTCGCGCGGGCGCTGGCCGAGGAGGCGGCGCAGGGCGCGTGCGTCCTGGTGCAGGACTACCACCTGGCGCTGGTCCCGGGCGCGCTGCGCGCGCTGCGGCCCGACCTGCGGATCGCGCACTTCACGCACACCCCGTGGGCGTCGAAGGAGTACCTGGGCATGCTCCCCGACGACGTCCGCGAGCAGCTGCTCGACGGGATGCTCGGGGCGGACGTGGTGGGCTTCCACACCGGGGCCTGGGCCTCGGCCTTCCTGGACGGCGCGGGCCGCGGGAACGTGGCGGTGTTCCCGCTGGGCGTGGACGCCGACGAGCTGCGGGCGCTGGCGCACCGGCCGGAGGTGGACGAGAAGCTGGCGGGGCTGCGGGCGGAGGTCGGGGACCGCAAGACGATCGTCCGGGTGGACCGGACGGAGCTGTCGAAGAACATCCTGCGCGGCCTGCTGGCGTACCGGGAGCTGCTGACGGAGCACCCGGAGTGGCGGGGGCGGGTGGTGCACCTGGCGTCGGCGTATCCCTCGCGGCAGGACCTGAAGGTGTACCGGGACTACACGGAGGCGGTGCGGGAGCTGGCGGCGGCGGTGAACGAGGAGTTCGGCACGGAGGACTGGCAGCCGGTGCTGGTGTCCGTGCAGGACGACTTCGCGCGGTCGCTGGCGGCCTACCGGATGGCGGACGTGGCGCTGGTCAATCCCGTGCGGGACGGGATGAACCTGGTGGCGAAGGAGATCCCGGTGGTGTCGGAGGCGGGGTGCGCGCTGGTGCTGTCGCGGGGGGCGGGGGCGTACGAGGAGCTGCGGGGGGACGCGGTGACGGTGAATCCGTACGACGTCACGGAGACGGCCGCGGCGTTGCACGCTGCGCTGGCCATGCCGGAGCCGGAGCGCGCGGAGCGCACGAAACGGCTGGCCGCCGCGGCGACGGCCCTCCCCCCGTCGGCCTGGTTCGAGGCCCAACTCTCGGCCTTGCGCACCACCTGACCTGCGGTCGGCTCGGCATTCGGACACCCGGCCCGGCTCCGCTCCTGGGGCTCCGCCCCAGACCCCGCGCCTCAAACGCCGGCGAGGCTGAATTTCCCCGGCCTCGCCCAACAGCACATCCAGCCCCACCGAGGCCAACCCCATCCCCGCCTGGGGCCAAACCCAGCCCAACCGAGGCCAACCCCAGCCCCGCCTGGGGCCAAACCCAGCCTCGCCGGCGTTTGAGGCGCGGGGGTTCGGGGGCAGCGCCCCCGACAGCGGCGCCGCACCCGATCCGCGACGCCGGGGGCAAATTCAGCCTCGCCGGCGTTTGAGGCGCGGGGGCTCGGGGGCGGAGCCCCTGACGGCGGCGCCGGAGCCGTGCCGCGGACCGCAGGTCAGGGGTGCAGGGTTTGGGCCAGGGTGGTCAGGAAGGCCACGACCGCGGCGGGGCCCGGCAGGACCAGGTCGGCTCGGGAGGCGAGCTCCGGGACCTCGGCAGAGCCACTGCACACCAGCAGCCCCGGCACCCCGTCGGCCCGCCGCTTCTCGACCGCCGAGTACGCGGCGAGGTCACCCAGGTCGTCGCCCGCGTACACCACCGCCTCCGCCCCCGTCTCCGCCAGGAACTCCGTGAGGGCAACCCCCTTGTCCATCCCCGGCGGCCGCAGCTCCAGGACCGCCCGGCCCGGCTCCACCATCAGCCCGTGCCGGGCCGCCAGCTCGGCCAGCGGCTCGCGCAGGACCGCGAAGGCCGCCTCCGGGTCCTCGGCGCGCCGCGTGTGCACGGCCAGCGCCCGGCCCTTCTCCTCGATCCAGGTGCCCTGCCAGGCCCCGATGGAGTCCAGGAAGCCCGGCAGCTCCGCCCGGACCGCCGCCACCCCGGGGTGCTCGGCGGGGGCGTGCACGATCCCGCTGACGGCGTCCCAGCGCTCGGCCCCGTAGTGGCCGAGGACGACGAGGTGTTCCAGGCCCGGGACCCCGGCGAAGCCCCCGTAGCGGACGGCGACGCCCGCCGGCCGGCCGGTGATCACGGCGACGGAGGCCACTTCGGGCGCGAGCACGGACAGCGCCGGTACGGCTCCGGGGTGGGCCCGCGCCTGGTCCGGGTCCGGGACGATCTCGGCGAGGGTGCCGTCGAAGTCCAGGGCGACCACGGAACGGCGCGGTGCGCGGAGCAGGGCGTCCAGGCCCTCGCGTCCGGCTGCGGTGACGGGCATCGGCAAGTCGTGCGGATGGCTCCCCATACGGACGACCCTAACGGCCGCGCGGGGCGACGGCTACGGCGCCGACCACGCCGCCAGTCCGGCCCCGTCCGGCCCCGTCCGGCTAGCGCCTGGCCCGCTGGGCCTCGCGGATCCGTCGCAGGCGGTTGACCGTGCCCGGTGCGTGGGCCAGTGCGCGCGGGTCGTCCATCAGCACGTTGAGCAGCTGGTAGTAGCGGACCGGGGTCATCCCCAGCCCTTCCCGTATCGCCCGCTCCTTGGCCCCGGGCCCGGGCCAGGTGCGTCCCTCGTACGCGAGCACCGCGGCCTCCGTGGCCGTCAGCCGCCCGTCGTCCGTCATACCGCCAGATTAACGCCGCCCACCGACACCGGCCCGGCCCGCCCCCGGCCCGCCCGGCCCGCCCCCGGCCCGCCCCGGCGGCCGCGCCCCGGGTCCCGCTCAGCGCGGGTCGGCGGCCCTGGCCTTCGTCGCGATCTCCTCCAGCACCTTCACCGGCTGCCCGCCCGGCTCGACGGACTTGCCGATGTTCTGCTTGATGTCCTCGCTGACGCCCGCCCAGGACTTCTTGCCGACCGGGTACAGCCGCGAGGACGGCAGCGCGTCCAGGAAGGTCTTCAGCTGCGGCGCGGTCTCGCCCGCCGTGCCGCTCTGCGCGGCCCGGTAGCCGGTGGTGGTGACCGGGAGCAGGTCGTACATGGTGGTGAAGGCGGTCACGTTCTTCGCCTCGTAGAGGTGGTCCAGGAACTTCCCGGACTCCTTGCGGTGGCCGTTCTTGAAGGCCATCACCCAGTCCGCCACGCCCATCGCCGAGTGCTCGGTGCCGTCGGCGGTGGGCATGGTGACCATGCCGAACTTCACGCCCTTGCCGGCCGCCTGCTTGATCAGCGTCGGGTGGCCGTTGAGCAGGCCGACCTCGCCGCGCGTGAAGGCGTCGAAGGCGGCCTGCCGGTCCAGCTTGCCCGGCTCCACGGGCCCGGTCAGGCCCTGGCCGACCATCTTGTCCCGGAGGAACTCCAGCGCCTTGACGTTCTCGGTGGAGTCGATGGAGTACTGCTCTTCGTTGTCGGTGTAGCCGCCGCCGCCCGCCAGCATCCACATCATCGTCTCGGCCTGGGCCTCCTCGCGGCCCAGCGGCAGCGCGAAGGGGGTGGCGACGCCCGCGCCCTTGAGCTTCTTCGCGGCCGCCTCCAGCTCCGTCCAGCTCTTGGGCTGCCAGCCGTTCTTGGCGTCCTTGGGGATGACCCCGGCGTCGCCCAGCAGCTTCTCGTTGTAGAAGAGCAGCCGGGTGCTGGCCACGAAGGGCAGCCCGTACTGGATCCGCTTGACCTTGCCGGCGTCGGCGAGCGGCCCGAGGAAGTCGGCCTCGGTCTTCACGGAGAGCAGTTCGTCGGCCGTGTAGAGCTTGCCGGCCTCCGCGTAGTCGGCGTAGGCGCCGATCTGCGCGATGTCGGGGGCCTTGCCCGCCTTGACCATCTCGGCGACCTTGGCGTCGACCTCGGACCAGGAGTAGACGCTGACCTCGACGTTGATCCCGGGGTTGGTCTTCTCGAAGTCCTCGGCGAGCGACTTCCAGTAGGTGGCCGACGAGTTCTGCGGATTGTCCCCGTACTCGGCCGCCACGACCCGCAGGGTCACCTCGTTGTCCCCGGTGAGTCCGCCGACGGCTCCGCAGCCGGTCAGTGTCACGGCCGTCAGGCACAGTGCGGCGCCGGACGCGGCCAGGCGCAGGTTTCGGCGGTTCACAGTTCTCGGTCCACCCCTTGTTGTACGTACGATCCACGTAAGGTCTACACCACTTTGGCCGCTGGTCCACATCCTTGGTCCCGAATTTGTATGGCCACTCAACAATCCCTCTCAATGGACTAGACCTTTCCCCGTGAAGCACGCGAGACTGTCCCCTGTGAAACCCGTGAAACACGTCATCGCCCTCGATGTGGGCGGCACCGGGATGAAGGCCGCCCTGGTCGCCGCCGACGGCACCCTGCTCCACGAGGCGCGCCGCGCCACCGGCCGCGAGCGGGGCCCCGACGCCGTCGTCGAGACGATCCAGGACTTCGCCGCCGAGCTGCTCGCCATCGGCCGGGAGCGCTGCGGAGAGGCCGCCTCGGCCGCCGGAGTCGCCGTCCCGGGCATCGTCGACGCCGAGAACGGGATCGCCGTCTACGCGGCGAACCTCGGCTGGCGCGACGTACCGATGCGGGCGCTGCTCAGCGGCCGGCTCGGGGGCATCCCGGTGGCCCTCGGCCACGACGTGCGCACGGGCGGCCTCGCCGAAGGCCGCATCGGCGCGGGCCGGGGCGCCGACCGCTTCCTGTTCGTACCGCTGGGCACCGGCATCGCCGGAGCCATCGGCATCGCCGGCCGCATCGAGGCCGGGGCCCACGGCTACGCGGGCGAGATCGGCCACATCGTGGTCCGCCCCGGCGGCCCCGCCTGCGGCTGCGGCCAGTACGGCTGCCTGGAGACCCTCGCCTCCGCCTCCGCCGTCTCCCGCGCCTGGGCCGCCGCCAGCGGCGAACCCGAGGCCGACGCGGCCGACTGCGCCAAGGCCGTCGAATCCGGCGACGCACGCGCCCTCGAGGTGTGGACGGCCGCCGTCGGCGCCCTCGCCGACGGCCTGGTCACCGCGATCACCCTGCTGGACCCGCGCACTCTGATCATCGGTGGCGGGCTGGCGGAGGCGGGGGAAACCTTGTTCACACCACTACGGGCGGCCGTCGAGGAGCGCGTGACGTTCCAGCGGCTGCCCCACATCGTTCCGGCGGCCCTCGGGGACACCGCCGGATGCCTGGGCGCAGGGCTGCTCGCCTGGGACCTACTCGCCACGGAGGTACCTGCCTGATGTCCGGAAGCGCGCACAGCACTGTTCTCTCCGGCGCCAGGGTGGTGCTGCCCACCGGAACCGTGGCCAACGGCCGGGTCATCGTCGACGGCGACCGCATCGCCGGCAGCGCCCGGGAGGGCGCGGAGGTCGTGGACCTGTCCGGGCACTGGATCGTCCCCGGCTTCGTCGACATGCACAACCACGGCGGCGGCGGCGCCTCGTTCACCTCGGGCACCGCCGACGAGGTCCTCAAGGGCGTCCGCACCCACCGCGAGCACGGCACCACCACCCTGGTCGCCTCCACCGTCACCGGCGACCTCGACGAACTGGCCCGCCGCGCCGGTCTGCTCGCCGAGCTCACCCAGCAGGGCGAGATCGCGGGCATCCACTTCGAGGGCCCGTTCATCAACGCCTGCCGCAAGGGCGCCCACAAGGCGGACCTGCTCCGCGACCCCGACCCGGCCGAGGTCCGCAAGCTGATCGACGCCGCGCACGGCGCCGCCCGCATGTTCACCCTCGCCACCGAGCTCCCGGGCGGCCTGGACTCCGTACGGCTGCTGGCCGAGCACGGGGTCATCGCCGCGATCGGGCACACGGACGCCACGTACGAGCAGACGCGCGCGGCCATCGACGCGGGCGCGACCGTGGCCACCCACCTCTTCAACGCGATGCCCGGCCTCGCGCACCGCGAACCCGGCCCGATCGCCGCGCTGCTGGAGGACGAGCGGATCACCGTCGAGCTCATCAACGACGGCACCCACCTGCACCCGGCCGCCCTCGAACTCGCCTTCCACCACGCGGGCGCGCACCGCGTGGCCCTGATCACCGACGCGATGGACGCGGCCGGCTTCGGCGACGGCACCTACCACCTCGGCCCGCTCGAGGTCGAGGTCAAGGACGGCGTGGCCCGGCTCGTCGAGGGCGGCTCCATCGCCGGCTCGACGCTGACCCTGGACACCGCCTTCAAGCGCTCGGTCACCGTCGACAAGCTGCCCGTGGAGTCCGTGGTCCAGGCCATCTCCGCCAATCCGGCCAAGCTGATCGGCCTCTACGACGAGATCGGCTCGCTGGAGCCCGGCAAGTACGCCGACCTGGTCGTCCTGGACGCCGATTTCGACGTCCGGGGCGTCATGCGGCGCGGCGAATGGATCGTCAGCCCGCCCGCACAGCAGGGCGTCTGACGGCCAACCGGCTGTAGACGGCAAGCGGTCGGCCCGCGGGACTGGGCCGACCGCTTTCTCTTTGGCATGATCCCGGCAGCAACAGACCCGGGGGAGCCCAATGATCCTGACCGTCACGCTCAACACCGCGCTCGACGTCACCTACCACGTGCCGCGGCTGCTCCCGCACGCCTCGCACCGGGTCGCCGCCGTCTCCGAGCGGCCCGGCGGCAAGGGCGTCAACGTGGCCCGCGTGCTGGCCGCCCTCGGCCACGAGGTGACCGCGACGGGCTTCGCGGGCGGGCCGGTCGGCGCCGTCGTACGGGAACTGCTCGCACGGTCCGCCGGCGTGACGGACGCCCTGCTCCCCTGCGCGGGCCCCACCCGCCGCACGGTCGCCGTCGTCGACGAAAGCTCCGGCGACACCACGCAGTTCAACGAGCCCGGCCCGCTGATCACCGCCGCGGAGTGGTCCGGCTTCCTCGACCGGTACGAGGACCTGCTGGCGGCCGGGACCCGCGCCGTGGCCCTGTGCGGCAGCCTGCCGCCCGGCGTGCCGGTGGGCGCGTACGCGGTGCTCGTACGGGCCGCCCGTGCGGCCGGGGTCCCCGTCCTGCTCGACACCAGCGGCGAGGCCCTGCGCCGCGGGGTCGCCGCCCGCCCCGAGATCATCAAGCCGAACGCCGCCGAGCTCGCCGAGCTGACCGGATCGCGCGAGCCGCTGCCCGCCACCCGCGACGCCCGCCGCCGCGGCGCCCACGCCGTGGTCACCTCGCTCGGCCCGGACGGCCTGCTGGCCGCCACCCCCGAGGGCGCCTGGCGGGCGGCCCCGCCGCGCGCCCTGGCCGGCAACCCCACCGGGGCCGGCGACTCCGCCGTCGCCGGGCTGCTGTCCGCCCTGGCCGAGGGCCTGGACTGGCCGGAGCGGCTGACGCGCGCGGTCGCCCTGTCGGCGGCCACCGTGCACGCCCCGGCGGCGGGAGAGTTCGACCCCCGCACCTACGAGGAGGTACGGGGGTCGGTGAAGGTCACGCGGGCGGACTAGCCGACCACCGGCTCAGCCCTGCTCCAGCCACAGCTGGTCGATGTTGACGTTGCACTTGTTGCCGGCCTCGCAGGACACCTTGATCGTGTTGGTGCCCTTGTCCAGGGTCACCTGACCCCACGTGCTCTGCCAGCCCTTCTCCCAGTCGCCCTTGGGCGAGTTGGCGAAGTTCCGCATGCTCAGCGGCGTGCTGTTGGGCTTGCCGTTCACGGCGAGGGTGGCGTTCGCCTCCTCACCAGGGATTCCGAACCGGACGTAGAACCGGTAGGTGCCCGCCTTCGGCACGTCCAGGGTCCAGGTCACCGCGGCACCGGGCTGGTTGAACTGGCCGACGTACTGGCCGCCCGAGCTCTTCGCGCCCGGCACGGTGGTCTCCAGCTTGGCACCGCCGCTGATCACCATGCCCGCGCCGGCCGCCTCGCCCCTGGGCAGCGGTGCCTCCGACGGCTTCGGGGAGTCGCTCGGGGCCGGGCTCGACGGGTTCTGCGGGGCCGGCGACTGCTGGCCCTTGCCCGCCGTATCCCCGCTCTTCTCCTTGCCGTCGTCGCCGAACGCCAGGGCCGCGCCGATGCCGATCGCGACCGCGCCGACCACCGCGACGGCCGCGATGAGCAGGCCCTTGCGGCTCGAACCGCCGCCGCCGTTGCCGCCGCCGTGCCCGCCGGAGTGCGAGATCGACTGCGTCTGGTGCTGCGGGGGCTGCTGCTGCGGCGGGACGCCGTAGCCGCCCGCCTGGAGTGCCTCCGGGGCCTGGTACTGCGCCTGGTACGGGGGCTGCGCGGGGCCCTGCTGCTGGGGCACGGGACCGCGCTGGCCGCCGTTGCGCCGGTCACCGACCGTGCGCACCTGGTGGTGCGAGGTACGCGGAACGCCCGGCTGTGCACCCGGCTGACCGCCGCCCGTCGGGCCGGGGTAGCCGTATCCGCCGCCCTGACCGGGCGGTGTGGCTCCGGCGGCCTGGCCGTCCGCGTAGAGATAGCCGAACGGATCGTCGTCCTCGGGCTTGTTCGCCCCACCGTGCGGGCCGTTGTTCGCGGGCGTCGTCATCGCAGGTCACTCCTTTCGACCCCCGGGAGCCTACCCCGAACACGTGCACCCACGAGCGGCCGATCGCCTCAGCCGGCCCGGCGGTGCGCCTTGGAGCGGGACCTTTTCTCGATGTACATGCGCTGGTCGGCGGAGCGCAGCACCTCGTCCGCCGACATGCCGCAGCTGGCCCAGCCGATGCCGAAACTGGCTCCGACACGGACCGCACGGCCGTCGACGCGGATCGGCGGGATGATCGCGTTGCGCAGCCGGACGGCGAGGTCGGCGGCGTCCGCGGCGCCGAGTCCGTCGGCGAGGACGACGAATTCGTCACCACCCAGCCGAGCGACGGTGTCACCGTCCCTGACGCCCGTCGTCAGCCGCCGGGCCACCTCGATCAGGACCGCGTCACCGGTGTGGTGCCCGAACCGGTCGTTGATCGACTTGAAGCCGTCGAGGTCGCAGAAGAGCACCGCGAGCCCCTTCGTCCCGTCGTCGACGTCGGACGCGGGCGCCACCGTGTGCACGTGGTGGTCGTACGGGCCGTCCGCCTGGGCGGGCACCGCCCCGGGGTACTCGTAGGAGTCGGGCGCGCCGAACCGGTCGGGGCCGGGTCCTGGCCCCGGGCCAGGGCCCGGGCCGTAGCCGGGTCCCGGGCCGTAGCCGGGCCCGGGGCCGTAGCCGGAGCCGTGGGCCGGATCGTGGCCGGGATCGTGGCCCGGGCCCGGGCCCGGTCCGGGGCCGTCGGGCCGAAAGCCGTGCTCACCCGCACCGCCCGCACCACCCGCACCGCCCGCACCACCCGACCCCACCCGCACCTCGTGCCCGTCGCGCCCTTCGTAGGCCGCGTCCAGGGCCTCGACGGCGGTGGCCCGTACGGACTGCGGTCTGCGGCACAGCCGGGCGGCGAGCCGGGCCCGCAGCTCGGCGCTGTTGGGCAGGCCGGTCAGCGAGTCGTGGCTGGCCCGGTGGGCGAGCTGGAGCTCGTGGCGCTTGCGCTCCTCGATGTCCTCGACGTGCGTCAGCAGGAACCGCGGCCCGTCGGCGGCGTCGGCGACCACGGAATTGCGCAGCGAGACCCATACATACGTGCCGTCGCGCCGGCCCAGCCGCAGCTCGGCGCGCCCGCCCTCGGCGGAGGTCCGCAGCAGGGTCCCGATGTCCTCGGGGTGGACCAGGTCGGAGAAGGAGTAGCGGCGCAGCACCGAGGCCGGGCGGCCCAGCAGCCGGCACAGCGCGTCGTTGGTCCGCAGCAGCCGGCCGTGCTGGTCCCCGCCCATCTCGGCGATGGCCATGCCGCTGGGCGCGTACTCGAAGGCCTGCCGGAAGGACTCCTCGCTGGCGCGCAGCGCCTGCTGCTCGCGCTCGAGGCGGACCAGGGCCCGCTGCATGTTCGCGCGGAGCCTGGCGTTGCTGATCGCAATCGCCGCCTGGAAGGCGTACATCTGGAGGGCCTCGCGGCCCCAGGCGCCGGGGCGGCGGCCGTTGCGCGGTCTGTCCACCGAAATGACACCCAGAAGTTCCCCGCCGGACGCGTACATGGGCGCGTAGAGCCGGTCCTCGGGGTGCCATTCGTCTTCGAAGCGCGGTTCGGGGCCGTCCGTGTGCCACTGGGGGACGTCGTCCTCCATGAGGACCCAGCCCTCGGTGTGCGGGATGAAGCGGAGCCCGTCCCAGTTCTCACCCATCGTCAGGCGGCGTTCCCAGGAGGCCCGGGAGCCGACCCGGCCGGTGATGAGGGCCTCCGCGGCGGGGTCGCCGGCGAAGGCGGCGACGACGAGATCACCGTCAGGGCGTACGAGGTTGACACAGGCGAGTTCGTAGCCGAGGCCCACGACGATGCCGTCCACGACGGTCTGCAGAGTGTCCGCCAGGCTCCGGGCCGTATTGAGCTCGGCCACCACCCGGTGCAGCTGCCGCAGGGTCGCAAGACGGACGTACGGCTCCGACTCGGTCTCCATTGCTCGCTCTCCCCGAGACCTCGACAGCAACTCCAGGTTTGTCATCGGCGTTTCGTTGCGGTGTCCCGTCCACTGAATCACAGTGAGCTGTGCGGCAGGTACACAGGGTCAACAAATCTTGCTCTCTGTGACTCAAGTCACATGAGATGAATATGAACGCGTCGGGAGCGGGTGCCGGCCGGGAGTCCTCCCCCGTCGTTCCCGGGAGCAAACGATACGCCTGAGGCCTAGGGCAAGGGGCGGGGACGCGACTCGGACCAGGGCCCGATGTGCGTGCGGGGAGGCGAGATTAGCGTTCGGAGCGTGCTGAAGACGACCCCCGTACCGACGGTGCCCCATGACAGCCCCCATGCTGAGGGAGTGAGCAACGAAGAGTTCCGGGCCGCCATGTCCCGGCTGGCGGCGGGCGTGTGCCTGATCACCGCGCACGAGGCCCCCCTGTCCGCGGACGGACCGCGCGGCGAGGACGTCGGGATGACGGCCACCGCCTTCATGTCGGTGTCCCTGGACCCGCCGCTGGTGCTGGTGAGCCTGCGCGAGGGCTCCCGGATGGACGACCTGCTGGCGGAGCAGCCGCTGTGGGCGGTCTCGCTCCTCGCCGACCACCAGCTCCAGATCGCCGGCCGGTTCGCCATGAAGGGCCGGATCAGCGACCGGCTGCTCTTCGCCGACCTCCCGTCCGTGCGCGGCGAGGTCTCGGGCGCCCCGCTGCTGAGCGGCGCGCTGGCCACCCTCGAATGCCGTACGGAGAACCGCGTCGAGGCGGGCGACCACACGCTGGTCATCGGCCGCGTCCTGAGCGCGGGCCTGCCCTCCCCGGACGGACAGCCCCTGACGTACTTCCGCGGCCGCTACCGGCACCTGAGCGGCTGAGGCGGCTCAGGGGGCTGAGGCGGCTGAGGCGGCTGAGGCGGCTGAGGCAGGTCAGGGGGCTGAGGCGGGTCAGGGGGCTGGGGCGGGTCAGGGGGCTGAGGCGGCTGAGGCAGGTCAGGGGGCTGAGGCGGTTCAGGCGGCCGAAGCGCGGCTCAGGCCCCGGCCCGCGGACGGCCCGGCCGGCTGTCCCGCGCCGCGGGCTACCAGTCGCGGCCGGTGCGGCCGCGCTTGGTCTCGGCGCGCGCCTTCTTCTCCCGCAGCCGCCGTTCGTTGATCCCCCGCGGGATCTTCGTCGCCCTGCGCGGCTTCGGCGGCGGCGCCGTCGCCTCGGCCAGCAGCGAAGCCAGCCGGACCAGCGCCATCTCCCGGTTGCGGAACTGCGAGCGGTGCTCGGAGGCCCGTACGGTCACCACCCCGTCCACCAGCCGCCCGGCGAGCCGCTCCAGCGCCCGCGCCCTCCACACCTCCGGCAGCGCCTTGGTCGCCGCCACGTCGAACAGCAGCTCCACGCGCGAGTCCGAGGTGTTCACGTGCTGGCCGCCGGGTCCCGAGGACCGCGAAAAGCGCCAGGCGAGCTCGCCCTCGGGGAGCACGACCGAACCGCGGATGACATAGGGACCAGGCATGCCCCCTATGATCCGTGCCCGCCCGCGCCCCGTCACCCCCATTAAAAAGCCGCGCGCGGCCACGCGTATTTCACCCCGGGAACCCGGCGGCCCTCTCGTGGCGTTAGAGGGGTGAGCGGTAACTTGACCGCCGTACGTGCATGTCGGATGAGGAAAGGGACATTCCCATGGCTGTCAGCCTGTCCAAGGGCGGCAACGTCTCGCTCACGAAGGAGGCCCCGGGCCTCGCTGCCGTCACGATCGGCCTCGGCTGGGACGTCCGTACGACCACCGGCGTCGACTTCGACCTCGACGCCTCGGCGATCGCGGTCAACCCGACCGGCAAGGTCGTCTCGGACGGCCACTTCGTCTTCTTCAACAACAAGTCCACCCCGGACCAGACCATCGTCCACACCGGTGACAACCGCACCGGCGAGGGCGCGGGCGACGACGAGGCCATCAACGTCAACCTCGCCGGCCTCCCCGCCGACGTGGACAAGATCGTCTTCCCCGTCTCCATCTACGACGCCGAGGCCCGCAGCCAGAACTTCGGCCAGGTCCGCAACGCGTACATCCGCGTCGTGAACCAGGCCGGCGGCGCCGAGATCGCCCGCTACGACCTCTCCGAGGACGCGGCGACCGAGACCGCCATGGTCTTCGGCGAGCTGTACCGCAACGGCGCCGAGTGGAAGTTCCGCGCGGTCGGCCAGGGCTACGCCTCCGGCCTCACCGGCATCGCGCAGGACTTCGGCGTCAACGTCTGATGAAGGCCTGACACCAGCGGTTTTACGGTGAAGCCCCCTCCCGGCCGTCCGGGGAGGGGGCTTCGCTACCGTTCGACAGGTGATTCTTCAACCGCTCGTCCCCGTGGACGGCGCCCTGCCCGGTCCGGTCCTCACCGAGATCGCCGCCCTGTACGCGACGAACCACGCGTTCTTCGAGCTCAGCGGCGACTTCCCCGCCCCGGACCGCATCACGGTCGAACAGGTCGCGGCCTCCCTCGCCGACGAACTCGCCCAGGACGGCGCCGAGGTCATCCTGGCCCGCTCCGCCGGCCGGCTCGTCGGCCTGGCCACCACCCTGGCCCACCACCCCGATCCGGCCGCCGAGGACCCGGACCCGTGGATCGGCCTGCTGCTCATCGATGCCACCGCGCACCGCGAGGGGTACGGCCGCGCCGTGGCCGCCCTGGTCGAGGACCGCTTCCGCACCGCGGGCCGCACGGGCGTGCGCCTCGCCGTACTCGACAACAACCCCAAGGCCCTGGCGTTCTGGCAGGCCCAGGGCTACCGGCTCGTGCGCAAGGGCAAGGACCGCGAACTGGGCCGGGAGTGCACCGTACTGCGCAAGGAGCTGACTCCCGAAGGGGCCGAACAGGCCTAGCGGGGCGGGCGGTCGCTGGTCAGCGGGGGCGGGCCTTCCCGTACAGCCAGACGTCCCAGACCTTCTTCAGGTCGTGCCCGGTGTGCCGCTCCGCGAAGGCGGTGAAGTCGGCCGTGCTCGCGTTCCCGTGCCGGTGCTCGGCGGCCCAGTCGCGCACCAGGGCGAAGAACTTCTCGTCCCCGACCTCCTGCCGGATCCGGTGCAGCACCATCGCGCCGCGGTAGTACACCGGGTTCCCGGAGATGTGCTCGGGGCCAGGCGGGTCGGCGGGCGGGAAGGCGTCCCAGTCGGAGTCGGCGGCCTCGTCGACCCCGGTGTCGCCGGCCAGGAAGGCGTCGAACTCCTGCTGCGCCGTGGTCCCGCCGTGGTCCTCGGTCCACAGCCACTCCGCGTACGTGGCGAAGCCCTCGTTGAGCCACATGTCCTTCCAGGACTTCGGCGACACCGAGTTGCCGAACCACTGGTGGGCGAGCTCGTGCAGCACGAGCTCCTCGCTGCCCGGCGCACCGGGGTAGACCGGCTTGGTCTGCGTCTCCAGCGCGTACTCGAGCGTCCCGGCGGGCAGCACGATCGCCCCGGCGGTCCCGAAGGGGTACGGACCGAAGCGGCGCGCGCCCCACTCCACCATCTCCGGCAGCCGCGCGAGGTCCGGCGCGCTCGCCGCCGCCTCCGCGGGCGTCACCGCGTTGTACAGGGCCACCCCGGACGGCGTCCGCCCGGTCTCCACCCGGTACTTGCCGACGGCCGCGGTCGCCAGATAGCTCGCCATCGGCTCCGGGCTGTGCCAGGCGAAGGTGGTCTTCCCGTCGGACCGCGTGGTCCGCGCGCGCAACTCGCCGTTCGACACGGCCTCGTAGCCCTTCGGCACCGTGATCGTGATGTCGTAGGCGGCCTTGTCGCTGGGGTGGTGGTTGCCCGGGAACCAGGTCATCGAGCCGACCGGCTGGCCGACGCCGACGGCCCCGTCCCCGGTGGTGACCCAGCCCTCCTCGGTGCCGTCCGCGTCCTTGAGGGCCTTGGGCCGGCCGGAGTAGTCGATCTCCGTACGGAAGACCTCGCCCTTCTCCAGGTCCTCGGCCGGACGCACGGTCAGCTCGTTGCCGGTCCGGTTGTACCGGGCCCCCTCGCCCTGGACGGTGACGCCCTCGACCTTCAGGCCGCTGAGGTCGAGGTTGAAGGAGCTGAGCCCCTGCTCGGCGCGGGCGGTGATCACCGCCGTGCCCTCGAGGCGCCCGTCGGCGGGGTCGTAGTCCAGGTCCAGCGCGTAGTGCTCGACCTGGTAGCCGCCGTTGCCCGCCTTGGGGAAGTACGGGTCGCGCAGCCCCGACGCACCCGGCCGCCCTTGCACCGTGCCCCCCGTACACCCTGTGGTGAGGGCGAGCAGGGCGGCGACGGCAGGGGCGGCGAGGCGGGAGAGCGCGCGGTGGTCCACGCACTCGATCCTAGGCGGGCCGAGCGCTCGGCCCCGGGGACTACTTGGCGAGCGCGTCGACGCCGGCCTTGGCGAACTTCTCGTCCAGGTCGCCGCTCGGGGCGCCGGCCACACCGATGCCGGCGACCGGGGCGCCGTTCGCCTGGACGGGGGCGCCGCCGCCGAGGAACAGGGTGCCGGGGATGTCCTTCAGGTTCGGGGTCTGGGCGAGGCGGCCCACGAGCACCGAGGTCGGGGCGTTCCAGGACACGGCGGTGAAGGCCTTGCGCTGGGCCGACTCGTAGGACTGCGGGCCCGCGCCGTCGCCACGCAGCGTGACGATGGTGTTGCCGTTGCGGTCGACGACCGCGACCGTCACCTTCTGGTTCTCGGCCTTGGCGGCCTGCAGCACCGCCTGGGCGGCGCGGGTGGCGGCGTCGACGGTGAGGTGGGTCGAGGTGGTGAAGTTCTTGTCGTCGTGCTTCGAGTCCTGCTTCGAGTCGTGCTTCGAGGCGGTCGAGACGGCGGCCGAAGCGGAAGCGGCAGCGGAGTCGGCGGCGGGCGTGGCACTGGCACTGACGGCGCCGAAGGCCCCGGCGCCCAGGGCGACGGCGAGAGCGGTACCGGTGAGGACGCGGGTGCGGGTGTTCATCTCTGCTCCTGAGAACGGTGAAACGGTGACGGCATCGGCGGACGGCTGGCGATCGGCGCCCGGCCTGCTTTCGCACCGGCCCGGCCCTTCCCCCGCCCTGCTCCAACCCTCACCCCGAACCCCCCGCCACCCCGTCCCCGTACCGGCTCGCCCCGCCCACCCCACCGGCTGACCCAGAGGTCAACCGATCAGCCGATGCGGCACCGCTCCGCGGCGGTATTGGCTGATCAGACCACCCCCACCAACTCCCAACCAAGCCCACCCCCTCAGACCCGCACCCAGCCCCCTCAGGCCGCGCCGGGCAAATCCAGCCCCGCCAGAGCCAAACCCAGCCCCGCCGGCGTTTGAGGCGCGGGGTCCGGGGCGGAGCCCCGGCAACGGCGCCGCACCCACCCCAGAACCCCCCACCGAACCCACACCGGCCCCGCCAGAGCCAAACCCAGCCCCGCCGGCGCTTGAGGCGCGGGGCCCGGCGCCGAGCCCCGGCACCACCGCCCAGGCGAGAATGGCCGTACGCCCCCCAACCCAGGAGCCCCCGTGACCCAGCCCCCGCGGAACCGCGACACCCGCACGCTGGCCACGGTCGCCCACACCGCGTTCTTCCTCCTGCTCGGCGCCTCCGTGGCCCGCTTCCTCCTCCGCCACCCCGGCGAACCCCGCACCCCCTGGGTCATCGCCCTCAGCATCACCCTGGCCCTGCTCTACGTCCTCGGCCCGGCCCTCGGCGGAACCCCCCAACCCCCCGGCGCACCCACACCTACACCCACGGCCACGGCCACGGCCACGGCCAACGACCCGGCCCGCCAACCCCCCGGCCGCCTCGTCTGGCTCGGCCTGGTCGTCACCACCTGGGTGGTCCTCGTCGTCCTCGCGCCGAGCTTCGCCTGGTGCGCCGTACCGCTCTTCTTCACCGCCCTGCGCACCCTCCCCCCACGCGCCGCGATCGTCCTCGTCGCCCTGCTCACCCTCTTCGTCGTCATCGCGCAGCTGAAGCTGGCCGGTTCCTTCGACCCCAACCTGCTCCTGGCCCCGCCCGCCGTGGCCGCCCTCGCCACCGCCGTGTTCGTACACATGGAGCGCCAGGCCCAGGCCCAGCGCGCACTGATCGACGACCTGATCCGCACCCGCCGGGAACTGGCCGCCACCGAACGCCGCGAAGGCACCCTCGCCGAGCGCCAGCGGCTGTCCATGGAGATCCACGACACCCTCGCGCAGAACCTCTCCAGCCAGCAGATGCTGCTCCAGGCCGCCGACCGCACCTGGGACACCGACCCCGGCACGGCCCGCGCGCACGTCCGTACCGCCACCGGCATCGCCGCCCGCGGCCTCGCCGAGGCCCGCCGCCTCGTGCACGACCTGGCCCCGGCCGAACTCGCCGACGGCACCGGCCTCGCCGAGGCCCTGCGCGCCCTGGACGCCGGCCCGGACATCGAGGTCCGCTTCCACCTCGAGGGCACCCCGGCCCCGCTCCCCGACCGCGTCCAGTCGGCCCTGCTGCGCATCGCCCAGGGCGCGCTGGCCAACGTCCGAGAGCACTCCGGCGCCCGTACGGCCGCACTGACCCTGAGCTTCCTCGGCGACCAGGTCGTCCTGGACGTCGCCGACGACGGCCACGGCCTCACCGACCACCGCCCCCGCCCTCGCCCCGGCACCGGCACCGGCACCCGCACCAGCCCCGCCCCCGGCCCCGGCCCCGCCGCCCAACGCGGCCACGGCCTGCCCGCCATGCGGGCCCGCGTCCGCCAGCTCGGCGGCACCCTGACCATCGAATCCACCCCCGGCGAGGGCACCGTCCTCTCCGCCGCCATCCCCCTGGAGCCGGCCCCATGACGACGATCCTGCTCTGCGACGACCACGTCGTGGTCCGCGCCGGACTCCTGGCCCTGCTGGGCAGCGAGCCCGACATCGAGGTGCTCGGCGAGGCGGGCAGCGGCGAGGAGGCCGTCGCCCTGGCCGCCAAGCTGCACCCCGACGTCGTCCTCATGGACCTCCAGCTCGGCGAGGGCATCGACGGCGTGGAGGCCACCCGCCGCATCACCGCCGCCCCCAACCCCCCGCACGTCCTCGTCCTCACCACCTACGACACCGACGCGGACATCACCCGGGCCATCGGCGCGGGCGCGACCGGCTACCTCCTCAAGGCGGAACGCCCCGAGGAGCTGTTCGCCGCGATCCACTCGGCCGCCCAGGGCCGCACCACGCTCTCCCCGCCGGTGGCCAGCCGCGTGATGGCCCACATGCGCGGCACCCGCCCCACCCTCACCGACCGCGAACTGGACATCCTCGGCCAGCTGGCCCGCGGCCTCGGCAACCGCGACATCGCCCGCGCACTGTTCATCAGCGAGGCCACCGTCAAGACCCACCTGGGCCGGATCTACGACAAGCTCGGCGTCGACACCCGCGCCGGCGCCGTATCCGTCGCCAAGGAACAGCGCCTCCTGCCGTCCTGAGCCGCCCCCGCTCCACCGGGGTGGGGACGCCCCCGCAGCCGTGACACCATCAGGTACGTGCTCGACATCGGCTACTCCCTCTCCCGGCGCTTCCCCGACCCCCCGCAGACCGACTACCGCTCGGCGGACGTCCACACCCTGCGCCACGACCTGTTCTGCGGGGACGTCTACCTCGCGGACACCGACAAGGACCGGGAAGTGTCCACAGCCTGGGGATGGGTGCCGGTACTGGACTTCGCCTGGGCGCTGTGCGACATCGTCGAGCAGCTCGACCGCGACCCGCGCGGCAACCGCTCCGCGCACCGCCAGTACGCCGAGATCGACTTCACCGAGTCCACGGACCGGATGCTCTTCGAGCGCCGCTTCGGCTGGGTCGACGTCGAGGCCGACTGGATGCCGGCGGAGGAAGCCCCGCTGACCTTCAGCCACCGCCTGCTGCGCCGCGAAGCCCGCGACTTCCTGCACGACCTGATCGCGGACCTGGTCGACATGCACGAGCCCCTGGCCGACAACCCGGCCATCTGGACCCTCCAGTCCCGCTTCCCCCGAGTCCCGGCCTAACCACCTGCGACGAACCCCCACCCCCACCCCGGGGCTCCGCCCCGTACCCCGCGCCTCAATCGCCGACGGGGCTGATCTCTGCTGCCACACCTTGCAGGCGACGGCCCAAAGCCCTGGGGTCCCAGCCCGCACACGGCAGCGGCGCGAGCCAAATCCAGCTCCGCACATGGCAGCGGCGCGAGCCAATTTCAGCCCCGCCGGCGATTGAGGCGCGGGGTCTGGGGCGGAGCCCCAGGTTCTTGAGCCGCACCGACCCAGGCTCGACCAGCCACGACCAAGCCCAGGCGCAGCCTGACCGGCCCGGTCCCGGGTCCGGGCGAAGCCCGAGCCGCGTCGGCCCCCTACCCCAGCACCCGCACCCCCAGCTGCGCAGCCATCGCCGGAGCCAAGTCCAGCAGCTGCGCCGGGCTGATCACCGCCCCCGCAAGCCCCTCCAGCCCCCGCGCCAGCGTCAGCTCGGACACGCCCCGCAGGTCCACGTCGGACATCCGCACCCCGCCGAAGTCCGCCCCCCGGACCACGCAGTCCACGAACTCCACCCGCTCCAGCACCGCCCCCGCGAAGTCCGGCTCCACCAGCACGCACGCCTCGAAGACCACGTCCCGCAGCCGCGCCTCCCGCAGGTTCAGGTAGTCGATCTTGCCCCCGCGCACGACCACCCGCTCCAGCACGGCCCCGTGCATCTGCACACCGCCCAGCCGTGCGTCCACCACCTCCACGTCCCGCACCGAAGCCCCCGACAGGTCGGTCCCCACCCCCCGGACCCCGTCCAGCACCGAGTCCAGGATCCGCGCCTTCGCCAGCCCCGCCTCGTCCAGCACGCAGCGCCGCACGGCGCAGTCCATGAAGCGGGCCCCCGCCCCCTCCTGACCCGTCAGGTCCAGGTCCGCGAACTCCAGCCCGTCGTAGTCCCCGTCGGGCTCCAGCTCACCGCCCTCCCACACCGCCGTCTCCAGCAGCCGTACCTCCGGCCGCCGCGCCGCCTTCACCGTCGCCCGCTGCTCCCGCCGCTCCCGCTGCGCCCGCTGTTCCCGCTGCTCCCACTGCCCTTTGCGCGCCATCACCCCATCCTGGCCCACGCCACCGACATTCCCTTGACCTCAACCACGCTCGAGGTCAGAGGCTGACCCCATGACCACGCAGAGCACCCCGCACACGGCCACCCCCACCCCCACACCCACGCCCACCCCCGCCACCACGCCCACCCCCACCCCCACCCCCACCCACATGAACGCCATCCGCCTCCACGCCTTCGGCCCCGCCGAGAACCTCACGTACGAGACCGTCCCCACCCCCGTCCCGGCCCCCGGCCAGGTCCGCATCGCCGTCGCCGCCGTCGGGGTCCACCTCCTCGACACCGCCCTCCGCCAAGGCGCCCAGGGCCCGGCCCCCACCCTCCCCGACCTCCCGACGATCCCCGGCCGCGAGGTCGCCGGCACCGTCGACGCCGTCGGCCCCGGCACCGACCCCGCCTGGCTCGGCAAGCCCGTCGTCACCCACCTCGGCTTCGCCCCCGGCGGCTACGCCGAGTACGCCGTCGCCGATGCCGGCCGCCTGCACGCCGTACCCGACGGCCTCGACCCCGCCCAGGCCGTCGCCATGATCGGCACCGGCCGGACCACCCTCGGGATCCTCCAGTTCACCGACCTCGGCCCCGGCTCGGTAGCCCTGGTCCCCGCCGCCGCGGGCGGCATCGGCACCCTGCTCGTCCAGTACGCCAGGAACGCCGGCGCCACCGTCATCGCCCTCGCGGGCGGCCCCGCCAAAACCGCCCTCGCCGCCGCCAACGGCGCCCACCTCGCCCTCGACTACACCGCCCCCGGCTGGGCCGACGCCGTACGCGCCGCGCACCCGGGCGGCGCCACCGTCCTCTTCGACTCGGTCGGCGGCGACGCCGCCCGTACCGCCCTCGGCCTGCTCGCCCCCGGCGCCCTCCACCTGGTCTTCGGCTGGTCCTCGGGCCCCCTGACCCTCACCGACGCCGAACAGGCCTACCTCACCGCCCGCTCCATCACCACCCACCACGTCCTCGGCCCCGCCATGCTCCAGGCCGTCGGCGCCCCCGACCCCCTCCGCGTACTGGAATCCCGCGCCCTGGCCGAAGCCGCCGCCGGCCGCCTCCGCCCGGCCCTCCACCGCCTGCCCCTCGCCGAGGCCGCAGCCGCCCACCGGGCCCTGGAATCCCGCGCCACGACGGGCAAGGTGGTCCTGGAACCCTGACCCCCAGGTGCAGGCGTACACGCTGCTCACTGGTGAGCCCACCATCCGGCGCCCGTGCCGGCGGCAGTGGCGACGAGAGTGACCAGCCACACGGGCACGCGCTGAATGGTCAGGTGGAGCCCTCCACAGCGGAGTTCGAGTGCCGGAAGCGGGGTGACGGGTTTCGTGCTGCGGCTCATCCTGTCGTCCTCTCTCTGGGCGAGGCCCTGCTCGGGTCGCATGTCCTCTGACTCCTGTCGCGCGCCGTTGCGTGACGTAGAGGGGGGCGTAACGCCGCGACACGGGCCCGCGCGCAGGTAGGACAGCACGGGGTGGTCAAACGCGGCGACGCGCCGGATGCGTCCGCTGGGTGAGGGCTTCGATGCCCCTCCGGACGATCGCGCTGATCACGTCATCGGGCTATCGCGGCGGACGACGACCTGCGGGTGGATCACGATGCGCATGCCGCGCCCGTGGCGGGACAGCTCGTTCGTCACGGAGTCCACCAGGAACGGCATGTCGTCGGTGACCACCTCGACGACGGAGTGGCTCCCCCAGGGGGCATTCTTGCGTCGCGTCCCGAGAATCATTGCGAATCACGCAGGACAGGGAGCCCGTACCCGCCCCATCCTGGTCGGGACTTGTCCGCTGGTGGGAGGGGAACGGCAATGGCACGGCGGCTCCGATTCATCGGTACCAACTCCGGCAACGACGGATGCCCGACCCTGTACGAGGACCTGGACACCGGGGAGGTCCTGGTCCAGGGCAACGCGGTGACCGACCCCCAGGACGTGGCGCAACTTCGGAGCGTCAAGGATGGGGAGGGGTTCGTGGTCGTCCCACGCGTACTCCTGGCCGACTTCGCGCCCCGGGACGCGGAAAGGACGCCCGTGCTGATCGACTTCGAGGAGTTCGCCGGGATGTTCCGGACCTTCGCGCACACGGCTTGGCGCCTGGAGACCCGGCGTCGCTACCAGTCGGACGAGGAGACCGAGACGTACCAGCGGTTCATCCGGGGCGAGGACGTCGACTGGGACCTGGACGACCCCTGGTGCGTATCCCGGAGCGAGCAGTCCGCTCTGGGCAAGCGCTTCGAGCGGGTGCGGATCGCCGACAATCCGCCCACCCCCGGCCAGCGCTACCTGCTCGACAACGCCCGCCGCAACAGCGCGGTCGGCGAGGACATCCGCAACCTGTGGCGCTCCGAGGCCGAAGCCCTGCAACTACCCGACGCTGACTTCTGGCTCTTCGACTCCCGGGTCATCGCCCGGCTCCACTTCGATGACGACGACGCGATGACCGGCGTCGAGCTGGTCACGGACCCCGTCGAGGTGGCCCGCGCCTGCCAGGTCAGGGACGCCGCGTGGCACCACGCCGTGCCGTACGAGACCTTCGCGGAACAGGTGCCGTCCGCCGAGTGAGCACCGACTTCCAACAAGCACGAGTTGCCCTCGGTGCGCGGCTGCGCGAGCTGCGCACCGATCGGCGTCTCACCGGCCGCCAGCTGGCGGTCCTGCTGGGCTGGGCCCAGTCCAAGATCAGCAAGCTGGAGACCGGCCGCCAGACCGCGACGGCGGACGACCTGCTGGCGTGGGCGGACGCCACCGGCCATCCGCAGGCGGCGGAGGAGCTGATCACCCGGCTCCGGAGTCTGGAGTCCCGGTCCCGCGCGTGGCGCAGACAGCTCGCCGCGGGCCACAAGCCGGTCCAGGACACGCTGACAGCGGAGTACGAACGCACGAGGACGTTCCACGTCTGGCAGGGCTCCACGGTCGTGGGCATGCTCCAGACCGCCGAGTACGCCCGCCACGTCTTCACCCGTTACGCCGACCTCCACCAGTCCGTCCGGGACACCGAGGAAGCCGTACGGGCCCGTGTGAAGCGCCAGGAGATGCTGTACGAGCCGGGGCGCACGTTCCACATCGTGATGTGGGAGGCCGCGCTCCGGGCTCTCGTATGCCCTCCGCCGGTACTGGCCGCCCAGCTCGACCGCCTGGCGGGCGTCCTCGGGCTGGACACCGTCTCCTTGGGCATCGTCCCGTTCGGCGCCTCCCTGAAGATCCCGCCGGCCAACGGCTTCTGGCTCTACGACGATCGCCTGGTGATCGCGGAGGACTGGCACGCGGAACTCTGGCTGGACGACGCGGACAGCGTGGGCGTGTACCGGAAGGTCTGGCAGGCACTCTCCGATTCCGCGGTCTACGGCGCGGACGCCCACCGCGTGATCGCCCGCGCCCGGCGGGCTCTCGATACCGCCTGAGAATCCCCCGGAAGATCACGGACCGGACCGAGAATCCCGGCGAATCAGCCCCCACAGAGCCCGGCAACCACCCCTAGCGTCCCTCCCATGGACAGCTCGCACGAACTGGAGACAGTGACCCCGAGCACGGTCGTGGAGTCGCTGCGCGAATCGCTGATGGCCGCCGGAATCGTTCTCCCCTCGCTGGGCATCGACCCGGCACCGCCCGGCCCGGGGCTGGTGAAGCTGGGCCGTGTCCGCCCCGACGTCGCCGTGAAGCTGGCGCAGGTCGTGAAGCGGGGGACCGCATGAGCGCACGCGACAGCCATCCGGACGGTACGGAACCCGGTTGGGCACGGTTCGAGGGCCCGGACCTGAATCTCGGGAACGCCTTGAAGCGGCGTCCGTGCGAGTGCGGCCGACCGGTGTGTCCCGCGTACCGCCCGGCCACCGGGAGTACCCAGCGGCTGAGCGCCAAGGTGACCGAAGCGAACCGGCGGAGTCAGGGGACTGCGCAGTGAGCGCCCCGCCGGGACCGCCGCCAGAGTCCTGGGACGACATAGCGGCCCGACTGACCCCACCCCGCAGACTCCGCCCCGGTGACCGATCCACCGTTCTGCCGGGGCGGCACACAGCACCACTCATCCCTCACGAGAAGGAGCACGTTCATGGGCGGACAGCACGGCGGAGGCAGCGGCTCGGGCCAGGGCGGAAGCCAGCAGGACGACGGCCAGTCGGGCGCCGGGCACGGCGGAGGCGGCTCGGAGGGCCAGGACTCCGGGCACAGCGACACGAAGGGCAGCGGCACCAAGTGACCGAACGCGCCACGACGGAGGCCGGCCCCCAGGGGTTGGCCTCCCGGCTCATGGACTCCGGGGCCCTGACCTCCGACTGGCTCCCCGCTTATCAAGCCGTGCTCCGGGAGTCGTTCGTCCCGGATGTGATCTGGCCCGGCGTCGGCCCGGCCGACGGCGGACCGGTGGCGAGCATCGACCGCCAGGCCGACCCGGAGGGATGGTTCCGCGCGGTCTACTCGGATACCTCCCTGACCACGCAGTGGGACGACGGGAACCACACCGGACCCGACCGGGGCAACATCCCGACGTGCAGCAACTCCCAGCCCGCCATGGTGTTCTCCATGCTGGCGGCCTTGGACGTCCAGCCGGGCTCCACCGTCCTGGAAGTAGGCACAGGAACCGGCTGGAACGCGGCTCTGCTGTCCGAACGGGTCGGCTCGGAGAACGTCACCACCATCGAGTTCGACCCGGAGAACGCATCCACGGCCCGAGCCCGACTGGATGTCGCCGGGTACAACCCGGTCGCCATCGTCGGGGACGGCTCCCAGGGCTGGCCCGCATGCGCCCCGTACGACCGTGTTCTGATCACGGCCTCCCTCCGGGAGATCCCGTCGGACATCATCCGGCAGACCCGACCCGGCGGAATCATCGTCTCCCCGTATGCCACGGAGTACGGCGGGGAGGCCGTGGTCCGCCTGACCGTCCAGGAGGACGGGAGCGCGTCCGGCCCGTTCGTCGGCGCCTCCGCCTTCATGCGTCTGCGGCAGCAACGCGCCTACCGGAGGCACGTGAAGACGTATCTGGTCGGGAAGCCGTGGCCGGCCGATGGCCGCCGGACGACCACCTCCCTGTCCCCGGAGGACGTGGCCGACTGGCTTCCCATGTTCGCCATCGGGCTCCAGACCCAGGGGATGTTCCCCTACCCGGAGCAGCTCGACGGCGGGCGCTACACGCTCTGGCTCCGGGACACCGGGGTCACCTCTTGGTCGTCGATCGACTTCGAACCCGACGCGGAGGAGTTCGAGGTCTACCAGTCCGGGCCCCGGGAACTCTGGGGCGAAGTCACCGCCGCCCACGCCTGGTGGGACGACCAGGGCCGTCCAAGGTTCGAGCGGTTCGGCCTCACCGTGCGCCCTGACGGCACGCCCTGGGCGTGGCTCGACTCCCCGGCGCACCCGGTCCCGTCCGTCGGGTAGCCACCCGACGCACTCGCCCGGTGCCGGCGTCTCGCGGTCCCGGGCAGGTGTCCGGCGACTGCGACTACTCCGCGCCGGCCAGCGCGCGCAGCGCGTCGTCCGTCAGGCGGTTCACGGTCCACTCGTCCATCGGCACCGCGCCCAGCGACCGGTAGAAGTCGATGGCCGGCTCGTTCCAGTCGAGGACCGACCACTCCAGCCGCCCGTACCCGCGCTCCACGCAGATCCGCGCCAACTCCCGCAGCAGCGCCTTGCCGTAACCGCCGCCGCGGGTGCCCGGGCGGACGTACAGGTCCTCCAGGTAGATGCCGTGCACCCCGCGCCACGTCGAGAAGTTGAGGAACCACACCGAGAATCCGACCACCTCGCCCTCCGCCGATTCCGCGATGTGCGCGAACGCCGCCGGCCGCTCACCGAACAGCGCCTCCCGCAGCTGCTCCTCGGTCGCACGCGCCTCGTGCGGCACCTTCTCGTACTCCGCGAGCTCGCGGATCATCGCCTGGATGACGGGGACATCGGTGATTTCAGCGTTCCGGATCATCCCCGCACCCTAAGCCGGTACCCGGTACCCGGTACCCGGAGCCCCGAGCCGGTGGCCGGTACCCGGCGCCCCAACCCTGCGCCCCCGAGCCCCGTACGCCGAGCACCTGTCGCGGCCGGGCCCTCAAGGCGTCCGACCCAGCAGTTCCTCCGCCACCGCCACCTGCTCCTCCCCCAGCCACTCCTCCCCGTCCTCGATGTCCCACAGGCAGTTCTGCACCACCCGTCCCAACGTCCACGCCCGCGCCCGCTCCCGGTCCCCGTCCAGCCCCGCCGCCTCCGTCAGCAGGTCGAAGCGCCACCGCACCTCCTCCGCGCGGAAGTTGTTCACGATCGCCGGCAGCAGCTCGAACCCCGGGTCGCCCGACAGCGGCTTCGGGTCGATCGCCAGCCACGGCTCCCGGTGCCCCGCCAGCACGTTGTCGTAGTGCAGGTCCCAGTGCAGCAGCCGGTCCCCCGGCTCCCCCGCGACCTCCGCCAGCGCCGCCGCGCAGTCCCCGAGCAGCCGCCGCTCCCGCCCGTCCGCCAGCTGCCCCAGCGCCTGCGGTACGTCGTCCAGCATCTGCGCGGCCATCGCACCGAGCCCGCGCAGCCCGGCCGGCGCCGGCACCGCCGTCAGCCGGGCCAGCAGCTCGCCGATCACCCGGACCGCCCGGCGCGCATCTCGCTCGGCGAGCGCCGACAGGTGCCGCCCCTCGTCCAGCCGCTCCAGCAGCAGCGTGCCCGTCTCCCCGTCGTGCTCCAGCAGCTGTACGGCGCCCTCCCCGCCCCAGGCGCGCAGCGCGGCCGGCTCCCCGGCGCTCTCCTCGTCCACCCGCTGCAACTTCAGCGCGGCCGCGCTCCCGTCGGCCCGGACCACCGGCAGCACCAGCGCCGTCACCCCGTGCATCAGCGGCCCCGTGCGGCGCAGCTCCCACCGCTCCAGGAACCTCGCGGCCCGGGCAGGCAGGGCCGCGATGAACTCGCGCCCCTCATCGCCGTTCCACCTGATCTGCGCCTCAACCAGCCCGTCCGGAATCTCCGCGATGTCCACCATGCCCCGAAGATAGCGCCACTCGACCCCCGCCCGCTCTGACGCACCGTCACAACAGGCTTCGAAACACGCACGTTCGGGCATCCCGCGCTCCTCCCCGGCGGCCCTTGTCGCCCCTCGACCCCGGCGACCGCCCACCGAACCCGGCCACCAGGACCCGGCCACCAGGCCACCAGCCCACCGGCGTCCGCCACCGGCCACCCGGACCCGACCACCGAACCACCCGGCTCACCGGCCACTGCGGCCACCCGGACCCGACCCCCGGGACACCGGGCCCCCGACCCACCGGACCCGGCCCCCCGGCCCCCACCCACCGGCCCCCAGCCACCCCCTACCCGACCCCCACCCCCACCCCCGCCAGCGCCGCGCCAAACGCCTCCGCGTCGAACATCGCGCGGTCCTTCGCCCCCACCGGCCGGCCGTCCACCAGGACCAGCGGCGTGCCCTCCGCCCCCGTTGCCTCGAAGCCCCGTTCCACCTCGCCCGCCCAGCCCTCGTACGTCATCCCCGCCACCGCCCTGTCGAAGGCCTCGCCGCGCAGCCCCGGCACCCGGTCCGCGATCCGCAGCAGCAGTTCGTCCGTGAACCGGCCGCGGGGCTGGCTCGCGAAGACCGCCGCGTGGTATTCGGCGAACTTGCCCGCGTCCACCGAAGCCCGCAGCGCGTTCACCGCCTTCACCGAACCGCTCGCCCCGCCCCGGTCCAGGAAGGACGCCAGCACGTACTCCACCTTCACCGCGCCGTCCGCCGCCCGCTTCAGCAGCGTCTCGCCGCCCGCCGCCTCGAACTTCGCGCAGTAGCCGCACTTCGGGTCCACCAGCACCTGCGCGGTGTGCGGCGCGTCCGCCCGCCCCACGACCACCTTCGCCCCCTCGACCCGCGCCGGCAGCTTCGCCAGCACGTCCGCGACGGGGCTCGTCCGCACCCCGTCCGAGGCCCCGTCCGAGGCCGCGCCCGGCGCCCCGCCCGAGGCCGCCGACGACCGGCCCCCACCGTCCGATCCACAGCCGACGGCCGCACCGCCCAGCAGCGCGACCATCGCCGCCGCCGTGGCCGCCGCGCCGATCCGCCCGGCGCGCCCTGCCCCGCGTACGCCCACCATCAACCGAACCTCTCACCCGAAAACATGACAAAACCCTCGCCACCCTACGGCCCCCGCCGCCCCGCCCACATCGACCATCCGGCCTGGAATCCCACCCCGAAGCGCGACAACCAGTCCCTGGACGCACCACCGGAACGGGGTGTACCAACTCCCCCATGACGATCAACGGCGGCATTTCCTTCTGGTACGCGACCGACCGCACCGACCACACCGCCCCCACCACCCCACCCCGCGCACCCCTCACCGCCGACGCCACGGCCGACGTCGTCATCGTGGGCGGCGGCTACACCGGCCTGTGGACCGCCTACTACCTGAAGACCGCCGCCCCCGACCTCCGCGTCACCGTCCTGGAGCAGAAGTTCTGCGGCTACGGGGCCTCCGGCCGCAACGGCGGCTGGCTCTACAACGGCATCGCCGGCCGCGACCGCTACGCCGCGCTCCACGGCCACCAGGCCGCCCAGCGCCTCCAGCAGGCCATGAACGCCACGGTCACCGAGGTCATCGACGTGGCCGCCAAGGAAGGCATCGACGCCGACATCCACCGCGGCGGAGTCCTCGAAGTCGCCCGCACCCCCGCCCAGCTCACCCGGCTGAAGGCCTTCCACGCCACCGAACTCGCCTTCGGCGAGACCGACCGCGAACTGCACGACGCCACCGCCACCCGCGCCCTCATCGACATCGCCGACGCCGTCGGCTCCAGCTGGAGCCCGCACGGCGCCCGCATCCACCCCCTGAAGCTGGCCCGCGGCCTGGCCGCGGCCTGCGAAGCCCTCGGCGTCGTCATCCACGAGTCCACGCCCGTCACCGAGATCACCCCGCGCAAGGCCGTCACCCCCTACGGCACCGTCCGCGCCCCGTACGTACTGCGCTGCACGGAGGGCTTCACCGCCGCCCTCAAGGGCCAGAAGCGCGCCTGGCTCCCGATGAACTCCTCGATGATCGTGACGGCCCAGATCCCTGAATCGGTCTGGCAGCAGCTGTCGTGGTCGGACTCGGCGCTCCTCGGGGACATGGCCCACGCCTACATGTACGCCCAGCGCACCGCCGACGGCCGCATCGCGATCGGCGGCCGCGGGGTCCCGTACCGCTTCGGCTCACGCACGGACAACGACGGCCGCACCCAGCCGGCCACCATCGACTCCCTGCGCGACCTGCTCTTCTCCTTCTTCCCGATGCTCACGGGTACGGAGATCACCCACGCCTGGTCGGGCGTGCTGGGCGTACCCCGCGACTGGTGCGCCACCGTCACCCTGGACGCCGCCACCGGCCTCGGCTGGGCGGGCGGCTACGTCGGCTCCGGCGTGGCCACCGCCAACCTCGCCGGCCGCACCCTGCGCGACCTGGTCCTCGGCGACACCACGGAGCTGACCGCCCTGCCCTGGGTCAACCACCGCGTCCGCCGCTGGGAGCCGGAGCCCTTCCGCTGGCTCGGCGTCCAGGCCCTCTACGCCGCCTACCGCCAGGCGGACCGCCACGAAACGGCCACCCACACCCCGACCACAACCCCCCTGGCCCGCCTGGCCAACCACATCTCGGGCCGCCACTGACCCCGGCCGCCGGTGGCCCCGGGCCGCGCTACGCGCTGTCGAGGATGCTCCCGACGGTCTTTGTGACGCGGTGCAGCCCGAAAGCCCAGCTCGGACGACACCCGAAAGCCCAGCTCAGACCACATCTGAGCTGGGCTTTCCGCAGGGCCCCCTGTCGGATTCGAACCGACGACCTACGCATTACAAGTGCGTTGCTCTGGCCGGACTGAGCTAAGGAGGCGCGTGCCGCGTGCCCGGATGCCGGGCACGGAGCGGCTTCACTCTACACAGCAGGCCAATCCCGAAGCCATCACGTTGTGAATCGATCCCCGCCGGGTGCTGACAGGAGGCGGGCGGGCGGGTAGCGTCGAGCGGAGTCCAGGGCACTGGACTAGACCTTCCACTCGGATCGTCCGGCACGTTCCTGCCGGTAGAAGGGATTCATCACCCATGGCTTCTGTCACTTTCGACAAGGCGACCCGTCTGTACCCCGGCGGCGACAAGCCCGCCGTCGACCAGCTGGAGCTGGAGATCGAGGACGGCGAGTTCCTCGTCCTCGTCGGGCCCTCCGGCTGCGGCAAGTCCACCTCGCTGCGCATGCTCGCCGGCCTGGAGGACGTCAACGGCGGCGCCATCCGCATCGGCGACCGCGACGTCACGCACCTGCCGCCCAAGGACCGGGACATCGCGATGGTGTTCCAGAACTACGCGCTCTACCCGCACATGTCCGTCGCCGACAACATGGGCTTCGCGCTCAAGATCGCCGGCGAGGACAAGGCCACCATCCGCAAGAAGGTGGAGGACGCGGCGAAGATGCTGGACCTGACCCAGTACCTCGACCGCAAGCCGAAGGCGCTCTCCGGCGGCCAGCGCCAGCGCGTCGCCATGGGCCGGGCCATCGTGCGCAAGCCGCAGGTGTTCCTCATGGACGAGCCGCTGTCGAACCTCGACGCCAAGCTCCGCGTCTCCACCCGTACGCAGATCGCCGCGCTCCAGCGCGACCTCGGCATCACCACCGTCTACGTCACCCACGACCAGGTCGAGGCCATGACCATGGGCGACCGCGTGGCCGTGCTGAAGGACGGGCTGCTCCAGCAGGTCGACACCCCGCGCAACATGTACGACCGCCCGGCGAACCTGTTCGTCGCCGGCTTCATCGGCTCCCCGGCCATGAACCTGGTCGAGGTCCCGATCACCGACGGCGGTGTGAAGTTCGGCGACAGCGTGGTGCCGGTCTCGCGCGAGGCGCTGTCGGCCGCGGCCGACGCGGGCGACCGCACCGTCACGGTCGGCGTGCGCCCCGAGCACTTCGACATCGCCGAGAGCGGCGGTCTGACGATCACCGTGAACGTGGTCGAGGAACTCGGCGCCGACGGCTACGTCTACGGCTCCACCGCGACCGCCGAGGGCACGCAGGACCTCGTGGTCCGCGTCGGCGGCCGCCAGGTCCCGGAGAAGGGCGCCAGCCTCCACGTGGTGCCGCGCGCGGACGAGATCCACGTCTTCTCGACCTCCTCCGGCGAGCGGCTGTCCAAGTAGCAGCTCCCGCGGGATTCAGCAGGGTTGGAGGGGCGTCCCGTCAAGGGGCGCCCCTCCGGCGTTCGTTGCCCCCGCCCACTGCCCACCGCCCACCGCCCGTCGCCCACCGCCCGCATCCCAGGGTTGATCCGCGCTGCCGGAACCCCGGCAGACCGGGCCATTCGGCCCCAACCGTCAACCCCTAATTCGAAAAGCCACGTCGAACCATCCCCCGACAGGGTGACTAAATGTCGCCAAATCTTCACCGAGCGCTACTCTCGCCCTCGTGACCCACACTGCCCGCCGTATCGGCCGTTCCCTCGCCCTGGTCCTGCCCGTCGTCCTGGTCCTGTCCGGGACCCTCGCGGTCACCATGGTCCCCTGGGCGGACACCTCTTCGTCCCAGATCCTGACCGCCTCCGCCGAGGACGTCTCCGTCCCCGCCAAGCCGCGCCCCGCCCCGCACGAAGTGCTGCGCGACACGCTCGTCGGCGAGATCCAGCAGGGCAAGGAGCCGGGCGACGTGCTCACCCACCTCCAGCAGGAGGTGGACAAGCGGCCGTCGCTGGCGTCGCACTGCGTGGGCATCGCCCGCGCGCTGGGCCGGGCCGCGGTCGACGCCTACGGTCCGACGAAGGCGCAGTCCTTCGCCCGCCCGGTGTGCGACACCTCCTACGCGTCCGGCGTCGCCTCCATGGGCTGAGACGCCCCGCGTCCCTACCCTGGCCTGCATGACCGACACCCCCCGATCCGCCCCTCCCGCAGCCGCGTTCCCCGCCGCCCCCACCCAGGCAGTCGTCCTGGCCGGCGGCCAGGGTTCGCGGCTGCGCCCGTACACGGACGACCGCCCGAAGCCGATGGTGGAGATCCCGGGCACGGGCGTGCCGATCATCGGGCACCAGCTGGCCTGGCTGGCGTCGGAGGGGGTGACGGACGCCGTGGTCTCGTGCGGGCACCTGGCGGGAGTGCTCCAGGCGTGGCTGGAGCAGGCCGAGTTGCCGCTGCGGGTGACCACCGTGGTGGAGGAGGAGCCGCTGGGGCGGGGCGGGGGCCTGAAGTACGCGGCGCGCCGCCTGCCGCACCCCGACCGGTCCTGGTACGCGACGAACGGTGACATCTGGACGCGGTTCTCGCTGCGCGAGATGGCCGCGTTCCACGCGGAGCGCGGCGCCGTCGCGACACTGGCGCTGGCCCGTCCGCGGATTCCGTGGGGCGTCGTGGAGACGAACGAGTTCGGGCAGGTGCTGGACTTCATCGAGGCCCCGCCGTCGCCGTATCCGGTCAATGCGGGCGTGTACGTCTTCGGGCCCGAATTCGCGGCGCTGCTGCCGGACTTGGGGGACCACGAGCGCACGACGTTCCCGCGGCTGGCGCGGGAGCGGCGGCTGGCGGGCTTTCCGCTGCCCCAGGGGGCCTACTGGCGGGCGATCGACACGGCGAAGGACCTCACCGAGGCCGCAAGGGAGTTGGCCGCTCAGACGGCCTCCTGAGCCTTTTCGCACACTTGCACCCGATCCGCTCACACAAGCCCTTCCACCCCTGCAACCCCTCCAACCCCTTCTTCTCTTACGATGCTTCGCGCACTCGGAACGCGCGGAGGGACCCGGCACGCCGTGCGCGCCGGGCCCCTGTGCTGTCGATGCCGGTCGGTTCCGGACGGCCGGGTTCAGCCGAGGAGACCCCCGACCAGACCGGGCTGCTTGGTCGGGGTGCTGCTGCCGCCGCCGGTGCCGCTGCTCCCGGAGGAGGTCGGCGGCTTCTGCGGGGCGGACTGGCGGGGGGTGCTGCGGGGGGTCTGCCGGCCGGTGGCGCCCTTGGTGGCGCTGGGCGACTGGGAGCCCGTACCGGCGGTCTCGCGGGCGGGGCCGCCGGACGCTCCCTTGCCGGACTTCGCGGCGGGTTCGGAGGCGCTGGCCGAGGGCTGCGCGGGCTTGGCGGGCTGCTCCTGCGGGGACTGCTGCTGCGGCCGGCGGGCCGGCTCCTGCGGCAGCGGACGGCCGGGCAGGTAGTTGCTGGGGGCCTGGCCGGGCCCGGGGACGGTGACGACGGTGGTGGAACGGACGGCCCCGCCGAGGAGGGAGCCGATGAGCAGGGTGAGTCCGCAGATGACGCTGGCCATGAGGGCTCCGCGGCGCAGGACGCGCCGGCGCAGCCGCCAGATCTCGGAGCGCGGACCGAGGGTGCGCCAGGCCTCGCCGGCGAGGCGTCCGTCGAGGGAGTAGACGGGGGCGCCCGCGATGATCAGCGGGCTCCAGGCGGCGAGGTAGATGATGTCGGGTGCGTCGTAGGCGGGAACGGTCTTCCAGCTGACGGTCATCAGGAGGGCGGCGGAGAGCAGCGCCCCGAAGCAGGCGGCGAACCGCTGCCAGAGCCCGAAGACGGTCAGGACGCCGACGATGACCTGGAGGAAGGCCACGCTGAGGCCCGCGCCGACGGGGTGGGCGAGGGCGAAGTCGCGCAGGGGTTCGGCGAGCGCCCAGGGGTGGAGGGTGTGCAGCCAGGTGACCATGGAGCCGCGTTCGCCGCCGTCGAAGTAGACGGGGTCGCACAGCTTGCCCATGCCGGCGTAGATGGAGATGAAGCCGAGGAAGACGCGCAGCGGGAGCAGGACGACGCCGAGGTTCATGCGGCGGCCCGGGTAGTAGGAGGCCTGGCCGCGGGAATCGGCGGCGCCGCGCCGGGTGTCGGACCCGTGGTCGGGTCCTGCGCCGCCGTGGGCGGGCCCGTGCGGCAGGTCGCGCACGGCGGCCAGCGGACGGGTCTCGTCGGGGTCGCCGTAGGTGCGCTGGCCGATGACGGTGGGGGTGGTGAGGGTGTCGTCGGCGAGGTCGTGCGCCAGGTCGATGCGCGGGATGACCTGGGTGGCGCCGCCGTCGTACTCGTCGTTGCCGCGGCCGGCCTCGCGTACGGCCTGGAGGAGCCCGCCCATGGCCGCTCCGTCGCCGGGGGCGGCCTTGCCGCTCCAGACCACGGGGGCTCTGCGGCGGGTGGCTCCGGCCGCGGCGACCACGGCACCGCCGAGGACGGGGGCGCGGCCGGGGGCGTTCGCGGGCTTGGAACGCGCGCTCGGGCTCGGTGCGAGCCGCACGCGGAAGCTGGCGTGGTTGACGATGACCTGTGCGGGGTCGCACGGCACCTTGACCATGCTCAGCGCGGGCTGGTCGTCGAACCCTGACGTTCTGGTGTCCACACTCATCTAACCGAGTGATCAGTGTTTAGGACACTGCCTTGACAGCAGGGATCTGTCCGAGACCCGTCAAGATCAAGCCACCCCGCCCGAAACGGGCGGGGTGACAGCCTCACGGGTCACTTTCCGTGAGCCAAGTGGATCAAGTGAATCAAGTGGATCAGCGGATCGGCCCGCTCGGCCGACCCGATCCCGTGGATCAGACCCGGCCGCGCTCGGCGCGGCGGCGGGCGGCCTCGTAGAGGACGACACCGGCCGCGACACCGGCGTTGAGGGACTCGGCGCCGCCCGGCATCGGGATGCGGACGAGGTAGTCGCAGTTCTCGCCCACGAGGCGGCCGAGGCCCTTGCCCTCGGAGCCGACGACGATGACGACCGGGCCGCCGAGCGCCTCCAGGTCCTGCACCTCGTGCGTGCCCTCGGCGGCGAGGCCGACGACGGTGATGCCGGCCTTCTTGTAGTCCTGGAGGGCACGCGTCAGGTTGGTGACGCGGGAGACCGGGGTGCGGGCGGCGGTGCCGGCCGAGGTCTTCCAGGCACCGGCGGTCATGCCGGCGGCGCGGCGCTCGGGGATGACCACGCCGTGGCCGCCGAAGGCGGAGACGGAGCGGACGATCGCGCCGAGGTTGCGCGGGTCCGTGACCCCGTCGAGGGCCACGATCAGCGGGTCGTCGCCGTTGTCGTAGGCCTCGGCGGTGAGGTCCTCGGGGTGCGCGTACTCGTACGGCGGGACCTGGAGGACCAGACCCTGGTGGTTGAGCCCGTTGGTCATGCGGTCGAGCTCGGGGCGCGGGGCTTCCATCAGGTTGATGTTGCCGCGGTCGGCGGCGAGCTTGAGGGCGTCGCGGACGCGCTCGTCGTTGTCGATGAACTGCTGGACGTAGAGCGTCGTGGCCGGAACACCGTCGCGCAGCGCCTCGAAGACCGGGTTGCGGCCGACGACCATCTCGCTGGTGCCCTTGGGACCGCCGCGGCGGGGGGCCGGGCGGCGCTTGGCGGCCTGGCGTGCCATGGCGTTGGCGATGCGGTTCGCCTTGTGCTTCTTGCGGTCCTCGGCCTTGGGCGTGGGGCCCTTGCCTTCCAGGCCCTTGCGCCGCTGGCCACCGCTGCCGACCGTCGCGCCCTTCTTGTTGGACGTGCGGCGGTTCCTGCGCTGGCTGTTCCCGGCCATGACTTCTACCTGTTTTCGTTGATGCTGCGGTATGTACGTATGAAGAGTGTGCCGCCCGGAGCGCCGGGCGGCACACCAAGCTCAGCTGCCCGGGCTCAGCGGGGACCGAGCGTCCAGCGCGGGCCCGCCGGACTGTCCTCGATCACCAGTCCGGACTGCTGGAGCTGGTCGCGGATGGCATCGGCGGTCGCCCAGTCCTTGCGGGACCGGGCGGACTCGCGCTGTTCCAGTACGAGGCGCACGAGGGTGTCGACGGCGCCGTGCAGGTCCTCGCCGCGGTCCGCCTCGCCCGCCCAGTGCGGGTCGAGCGGGTCCAGGCCGAGGACGTCCAGCATGGCGCGCACCTCCGACAGGCGCGCGATGGCCGCGTCCTTGTCGTCGGCGGCCAGTGCGCTGTTGCCCTGGCGGACGGTGGTGTGGACGATGGCGAGCGCCTGCGGGACCCCGAGGTCGTCGTCCATGGCCTCGGCGAAGGCGGGCGGGACCTCAGCGGCGGGCTCGACGGGCTTGCCTGCCTTCTCGATGACGCGCTGGTAGAAGCCCTCGATCCGCGCGAAGGCGGACTCGGCCTCGCGCAGCGCCTCCTCGCTGTACTCGATCATCGACCGGTAGTGCGGGGTGCCGAGGTAGTAGCGCAGCACGATCGGACGCCACTGCTTGACCATCTCGGAGACGAGCACCGAGTTGCCCAGCGACTTGGACATCTTCTCGCCGGACATGGTGACCCAGGCGTTGTGGACCCAGTAGTTCGCGAACTCGTCGCCGAAGGCCTTGGCCTGGGCGATCTCGTTCTCGTGGTGCGGGAAGATCAGGTCCAGGCCGCCGCCGTGGATGTCGAAGGCCTCGCCGAGGTACTTGTGCGCCATGGCGGAGCACTCCAGGTGCCAGCCGGGGCGGCCGCGGCCCCACGGGGTCTCCCAGGACGGCTCGCCGGGCTTGACGGACTTCCACATGGCGAAGTCGCGGGGGTCGCGCTTGCCGGTCTCGCCGGTGGACTCCGGCTGGCGGATGTTGTCGAGCTCCTGGCGGGACAGCGAGAGGTAGCCGGGGTAGGACTTCACGTCGAAGTAGACGTTGCCCTCGGACTCGTAGGCGTGGCCGCGCTCGATGAGGCCGCGCATCATCTCGACCATCTCGGTGACGTGGCCGGTGGCGCGGGGCTCGTAGGTGGGCGGGAGGCAGCCGAGCGCGGCGTAGCCGTCGTTGAAGGCACGCTCGTTCTCGTAGCCGATGGACCACCAGGGGCGGCGCTGCTCAGCGGACTTCGCGATGATCTTGTCGTCGATGTCCGTGACGTTGCGGATGAAGGTGACCTCGTAGCCCCGGTACTCGAACCAGCGGCGCATCATGTCGAAGTTGAGACCCGACCGGATGTGCCCGATGTGCGGGGCGGCCTGCACCGTGGCGCCACAGAGGTAGATCGAGACGCAGCCCGCGGTGAGCGGGGTGAAGTCACGGATCTGCCGGGCGCTGGTGTCGTACAGGCGAATAGTCACGGCATCCAGGGTAGTGCGCCTGTAGCAGTGCCCCGCGACCCTTTGGGGACGCGGGGGCTTCTTTGTTGCGGAAGAAGTGTCTTCGTACGGGGCACTACGCGGGATTCGTCCGGTAGACGAGGGCTGTCGCGATGGCGGCGAGCCCTTCGGCGCGGCCGGTGAGGCCCAGTCCGTCGGTGGTGGTCCCCGATACCGAGACGGGGGCGCCCGCGGCGGCGGCGAGCGCCTTCTGTGCCTCTTCGCGCCGCTTGCCGATCTTCGGGCGTACGCCGATCACCTGGATGGCGATGTTGCCGATCTCGAAGCCCTCGGCGCGGACGATGCGGGCGGCCTCCGCCAGGAGGGTGACGCCCGCGGCTCCGGACCACTCGGGACGCGAGGTGCCGAAGTGCGCGCCGAGGTCGCCGACGCCGGCGGCGGAGAACAGGGCGTCGCAGGCGGCGTGCGCGGCGACGTCGCCGTCGGAGTGCCCGGCGAGGCCGTCCTCGCCCTCCCACAGCAGTCCGGCACACCACAGCTCGCGGCCGGCCTCGAAGGCGTGCACGTCGGTGCCGATGCCGACGAGCGGCAGCAGCGGGGCGCCCGCGCCGTGGTCGGCCGGGCCGGTGGGGCTAGTACGCATCGGTGGCCCTCCTGCGGGCGAGTACGGCCTCGGCGAGGACCAGGTCGAGGGGGCGGGTGACCTTGAAGGCCTCTTCGTGGCCCGGGACCACGACGACGGTGACACCGAGGCGCTCGACCATGCCCGCGTCGTCGGTGGCTCCCTCGCCGGCCACGGCGATCTCCTCGTGCGCGCGGACGAGGGTGGCGCGGTCGAAGCCCTGCGGGGTCTGAACGGCGCGCAGCCGGGCCCGCTCGGGCGTGGCGACGACCGGCTCGGGCTCGCCGGGCTTGCCGGGCTCGACCTCCTTGACGGTGTCGGCCAGCGGCAGGGCGGGCACCACGGCCGGGGCCCCGTCGCGTACGGCCTCGATGACCGAGTCCACGGTGTCGACGGGGACCAGCGGGCGGGCCGCGTCGTGGATGAGTACGGAGGTGACGTCCTGCGGCAGGGCGTCGAGACCGGCGCGTACGGACTCCTGGCGGGTCTCCCCGCCGGGCACGACCACGATCTCGGTGCGCTCGGGCAGCGCGTGCTCGTCGAGGAGGAGGCGTACGCCCTCGGCTCCGTCGGGCGGTGCGACGACGACCACGAGGGAGACCGCGCGGGAGCGGGCCATCGCGCGGACGGCGTGCACGAGCATCGGGATCCCGCCGAGGGCGCGCAGGGCCTTGGGGGCGCCGGGGCCGAGGCGTACGCCGCGGCCGGCGGCCGGGATCACCGCGGCGGTGCGGTGGGGACGCGTTTCGTCAGACATCAGTAGGTAGCTCCGAGCCAGGTTTGTGACTTCGGCCGACATGGGTATGGCCTGAAGGGTGCCGGGTGCGACGCCCTCGCCCCTTCCGTGACGACCGGTCGAGCAGGCTGCCCGGACCCGGCACGCCAGTGAGGTGGTGCAACAGGTGGTGCAAGCAGGTGTGAGTACAGAAGGTGTGGGTACAGACATGCCGCAGCGCCCGGCAACAGGCCCCTCGTGGAGGAGAGGCCTTGTCAGCGGGCACCGCGGCACAACTGTGTACACATTGTTCTGATGAACACTGTTTGCTGTACGGGGTCTCGCGTCAGGACGCGAGCACCTCGTCGAGGAGGGCCTCGGCCTTGTCCTCGTTCGTGTTCTCGGCGAGCGCGAGTTCGCTCACCAGAATCTGGCGCGCCTTCGCGAGCATGCGCTTCTCACCCGCGGAAAGCCCGCGCTCACGCTCACGACGCCACAGGTCACGCACCACTTCGGCGACCTTGATGACATCGCCAGAAGCGAGCTTCTCCAGATTTGCCTTGTAGCGCCGGGACCAGTTCGTCGGCTCTTCTGCATACGGTGCGCGGAGCACCTCGAAGACCCGGTCCAGCCCGTCCTGGCCGACTACGTCGCGAACGCCGACGAACTCCGCATTGTCCGCAGGCACACGAACCGTCAGGTCGCCCTGGGCGACCTTGAGCACCAAGTAGGTCTTGTCCACGCCTTTGATCTGACGAGTCTCAATGGCCTCGATCAGCGCGGCCCCGTGATGGGGATAGACCACGGTGTCGCCAACCTTGAACGTCATGTGACAGGTACCCCTTCCGTGGCTATCCAGGGTAACACGAGAACTGACTGTTATGAATGGCGTTTTCGCAGGTCAGAGCACATCTCAGGGCTTGACAACAGCGACAGGAACGTGCTGCGGAGGGCTTCCGGAAGGGGGTATTCGCAGGTCGGGGGTGCTGTGCGGACCGGGCGAAAGGGCCACGCTACACCCGTCCGGCTCCCCCGTCAGTGTGAGGTACATCCCGTTTTGCCGGTTTCGGAGTCGGGAAACCGAACTACTCCGTTCGACTGGCGGCCACCTCGGGCGGAGCGGTTCCGGCCCAATCCCGAATTGATCACTCGGAGGGGTTCGGCGGAATCCCGGAATTGATCACCGGACGCGCGTCGGGTGATATGCGGGTGCCACATGATCGGCGCGTGATCGCCGCGTGAACGGCGTGGTGATCGGCACCGTGATCGGCCTGGTGATCGACTCGCGATCAGCCCGGTGATCGACTGGTGATCGGCACCGTGATCGACCTGCGGATTACGAGATCGCGGGAGCGGGCGCGGAGCCCCGGCAGGGCGGCCGCCGTACTGCGGAGGGTCGGGTGCGGGGGCGGGGCGGCGGCTCGGTAACCTAAGGCCCGCTGACACACCCTTAGAGCGGCTTTACCTCGGCCGTTCCCAAGGGAGCCCACCCTCCCGTTCCGTACGTCCAAGGAGTTGCCGCCGCCGTGAGCCGCAGCCTTCGACGCGGCGCCCTCGCCGCCACCGCCGTCGTGTTCTCGATCGCCTCGCTGGCCGCATGCGCAGCGGGCAACGACGCGGAGACCCTCCAGATCAAGCCGGACAACGCCGCCGCCACCAAGGGCGACATCAAGGTCCAGAACGCACTGGTGATCAGCCAGGGCGCGAAGGACAAGAAGGGCCCGGCCGCCGTTTCCGCGACGGTCTTCAACTCGGGCACCAAGGAGCAGACGCTTGACGGCATCACCCTCCCGGGTGGCAAGGGCAAGGTCGTACTGAAGGCGGCCACCGGCACCGGCAAGATCGTCGTGCCGGCCGGCGGCTCCGTGGTCCTGGGCGGCAAGGGCAACCCGTCCGCCACGATCGAGAACGGCGCCGAGGGCCCCAAGGACGGCGACGTCCAGGAGGTCGTCTTCCAGCTGAGCAGCACCGGCGACGTCGGCCTGCAGGCCTTCGTGGTCCCGGCCACCGGCATGTACGCGGGCTACGGCCCGACCGCGCCCCCGGCCGCGGGCCCCACCCCGTCGGGCAGCGCCGCGGGCACCCCGTCCGGCAGCCCCTCGGGCAGCCCGTCCGGCACCCCCTCGGGCACGCCGGCCGGCGCCCCCGCGGGCAGCCCGTCGGGTTCGGCCTCGCACGCCGCGGGCCACTGAGCACATCGCACAAGGGAAGGCCCCGGTCGCATCCGCGACCGGGGCCTTCCCTCATCCCTGCAACGTGCGCCGTCGGCCACGGCCCGAACGGGAGCCGCGCCCGCGCCGCCGGCTTACGGCTCGAACTTGTAGCCCAGGCCTCGCACCGTGACCAGGTAGCGCGGCGCGCCCGGGTCGGGCTCGATCTTGGCGCGCAGGCGTTTGACGTGGACGTCCAGGGTCTTGGTGTCACCGACGTAGTCCGCGCCCCAGACCCGGTCGATCAGCTGCATGCGGGTCAGTACGCGGCCCGCGTTGCGCAGCAGCATCTCCAGTAGGTCGAACTCCTTCAGCGGGAGGTCCACCTTCCCGCCGGCGACGGTGACCACGTGGCGGTCGACGTCCATCCGTACGGGGCCCGCCTCCAGCGCGGCCGGGGTGACCTCCTCCGGCTCGCCGCGGCGGCGCAGGACCGCGCGGATGCGGGCGACCAGCTCCCGCGAGGAGAAGGGCTTCGTGACGTAGTCATCGGCTCCTATCTCCAGCCCGACGACCTTGTCGATCTCGCTGTCCTTCGCGGTCACCATGATCACGGGGACGTTGGAGCGGCCGCGCAGCTGCCGGCAGACCTCCGTGCCGGGCAGGCCGGGGAGCATCAGGTCGAGGAGGACGAGGTCGGCGCCGTTGCGCTCGAACTCGTCCAGCCCGTCGGGCCCGGTCGCGGCGATGGCGACCTCGAAACCCTCCTTGCGGAGCATGTAGGACAGGGCGTCGCTGAATGATTCCTCATCCTCGACGACGAGCACTCGGGTCACGGAAGGACCTCCGGGGCAGGAATGGCTGTTGCTGGTTCAGTCAGGGATGGGGCGGGTGCGGGGGTCGTCGCCGGGGCCGGCGCGCCCCCTTCGGGGAGTCGCAGCGTGAACGTGGAGCCCTGGCCCTCCGAACTCCACACCGACACTTCCCCACCGTGCGAGGCGGCCACGTGCTTCACGATCGCAAGGCCGAGGCCCGTGCCTCCCGTGGCGCGGGAGCGGGCCGGGTCCACGCGGTAGAAGCGCTCGAAGATGCGCTCGCGGTCCTTTTCCGGGATGCCGATGCCCTGGTCGGTCACGGCGATCTCGATCAAGTCTCCCCCGGGAGCCGCGACCCTGCGCCCGGCTATGCCGACGCGGGTGCGGGCCGGGCTGTAGTTGACGGCGTTCTCGACCAGATTTCCGAGGGCTGCCGCGAGCTGTCCGCGGTTGCCCCAGACGCGCAGGTCGGCGGTGCCGCCCGCGGCCATGATGATCTGCTTGGACGAGGCCGTGTGGCGGCAGCGGTCGATCGCCTCCGCGACCAGCGTGTCCACGCGGACGGGCTCGGCGTCCTCCAGCGGGTCGTCGTTCTGCACCCGGGAGAGGTCGATGAGCTCCTGCACGAGGTTGATCAGGCGGGTGGCCTCGATCTGCATGCGGCCGGCGAAGCGGCTGACCGCCTCGGGGTCGTCCGCGGCGTCCATGACGGCCTCGGAGAGCAGCGAGATCGCTCCGACCGGGGTCTTCAGCTCGTGGGACACGTTGGCGACGAAGTCGCGGCGCACGGCCTCGATGCGGCGGGCCTCGGTGAGGTCCTCGACCAGGAGGAGCACCAGGCGGGAGCCGAGCGGGGCCACGCGCGCCGAGACGGCGAGGGCCTCGCCGCGGCCGGTGCCGCGCCGGGGCAGGTCCAGCTCGACCTGGCGTATCTCCCCGTCGCGGCGGGTGTCGCGGGCCATGTGGAGCATGGGTTCGACGGCGAGCTTGCCGCCGCGGACCAGGCCCAGCGCGTACGCCGCCGAGCTGGCCTTGACCACCGCGTCGCCCTCGTCGAGGACGACGGCGGAGGAGCGGAGCACGGAGAGGACGGTGTCCACGCCGGGCGGGAGCACCGCGTTGATGTCGGGGCGCATGGAGCTCCGGGTGGGGCGGGCTTGGTCGCGCTCGCTCCAGCGGAACGCCAGCATCGCGATCACACCGGTGCAAAGACCGGCGATCGCTGCAGCTGCGGCGACCGCCGCGTTCACGTCCATGCATCCAGGTTAAGCAGGCACGACGACACTTCCACAGCCGTTCGGGTGCCACCTCGAACACTCGTCGCCCAGAGTTCACCCTGGCGACGGGGTTGATTCATTTGTGATGCCGGAGTCGGACGCGTTCGCGGGTCACCGTGTCAACGTGGGGCCAGCGGCCGCCCCGGCCGGCCCCCGGGCAGTAGTGCTGTAGGTCAAGAGAGGGACACCAGACATGCGTGACGCGTACCACGAGGAACTGGACTCGATCGGAGAGAGCCTGGTCGAGATGGCCCGGCTGGTCGGTTCCGCGATCGGGCGGGCCACGACGTCCATGCTCGACGCCGACCTGAAGCTCGCCGAGAGTGTCATCGCCGCCGACCAGAAGGTCGACGACCTCCAGCACGACCTGGAGGCGCGGGCCATCGCCCTGCTGGCCCGGCAGCAGCCGGTCGCCACCGACCTGCGCATCGTCGTGACCTCGCTGCGCATGAGCGCGGACCTGGAGCGCAGCGGCGACCTGGCCCAGCACGTGGCGAAGCTCGCCCGGCTGCGCTTCCCGGCCACGGCCGTGCCGCGGGACCTGCACGCCACCATCCTGGAGATGGGTCAGCTGGCGCAGCGCCTGATGGCGAAGGCGGCCGAGGTCATCATCACCAAGGACGTCGACCTCGCGCTCCAGCTGGAGCAGGACGACGACGAGATGGACCAGCTGCACCGCACGCTGTTCCAGCACCTGATGGACGACCGCTGGAAGCACGGCATCGAGACGGCGGTCGACGTGACGCTGCTGGGCCGCTACTACGAGCGCTTCGCCGACCACGCGGTGTCGGTGGCCAAGCGCGTGGTGTACCTGGTGACGGGCGAGCACGCGGACGAGCTCCAGCCTCCGACCCAGGTCGAGGGCGTCTGACGCACGGGCACGAGCCCCCGTGCGCCGTTGACGCGCCGGTGCGGCTGGGTATGAATGAGGCGGAGGCGGTCCGTCGTACGGCGGCCCGTACGCCGCCTGCGCGAGGAGGAACCATGCCCGATTCCCCCGTCCCCATCACGCCCGATCAGGAGCAGCCGCCCCGACCGGAGCCGCTGCGCCTCCCGCTGCTCGCAGCGTGTGGCTGCGGCTCGGGCTGCGGCTGCGGATGCCAGTCCGGCGCGCCGTGCCAGTGCGGCGGCTGATCCCCGCCGCCTCCGGTACCCCGAGGGCCCCGTCCACGCCGAGCAGGCGGGACGGGGCCCACGTGCGCGCGCGGCCGTCGCCCAGCCCCTGCCCCACGGCGGCAAAAAGCCCCCTGCCGACGGGAGAACCGCAGGCAGGGGGCCGTTTCGTACGTGAGGGCTACTTCTTCTTGCCCTGGTTCTTGACCGCCTCGATCGCGGCCGCGGCCGCGTCCGGGTCGAGGTAGGTGCCGCCGGGCTTGACGGGCTTGAAGTCGGCGTCGAGCTCGTAGGCGAGCGGGATGCCGGTCGGGATGTTCAGGCCCGCGATGTCCGCGTCGGAGATGCCGTCCAGGTGCTTGACCAGGGCGCGCAGGCTGTTGCCGTGCGCGGCGACCAGGACGGTGCGGCCGGCGAGCAGGTCCGGGACGATGCCGTCGTACCAGTACGGCAGCATGCGGACGACGACGTCCTTGAGGCACTCCGTCTTGGGGCGCAGCTCCGGCGGGATCGTCGCGTAGCGCGGGTCCTCGGACTGGGAGAACTCCGTACCGTCCTCGAGGGCCGGCGGCGGGGTGTCGTACGAACGGCGCCACAGCATGAACTGCTCCTCGCCGAACTCGGCGAGGGTCTGGGCCTTGTCCTTGCCCTGGAGGGCGCCGTAGTGGCGCTCGTTCAGGCGCCACGAGCGGTGGACGGGGATCCAGTGGCGGTCGGCGGACTCCAGGGCGAGCTGCGCGGTGCGGATCGCGCGCTTCTGGAGGGACGTGTGGACCACGTCGGGGAGCAGGCCGGCGTCCTTGAGCAGCTCACCGCCGCGGACCGCCTCCTTCTCGCCCTTCTCGTTGAGATTGACGTCCACCCAGCCGGTGAACAGGTTCTTCGCGTTCCACTCGCTCTCGCCGTGGCGGAGCAGGATCAGCTTGTACGGTGCGTCGGCCATGCGTACGAGCCTAATGGACGGCCCGGGGCGCTCGCGCGCGGCGTCCGGGGCCGTCGATTGACACCGGACGTCAATTGACTGGCGTCGGCAGACCGCCGCTCGTAACGTGCGGATCACCGAAGAGGCACTTACATCGCGGGGGGATTCCTTATGTCCGCTGCCAGTTTGAGACGGGCCGCCCGGGAGAGCGTGTCGGGTCTGCCGCCCGCGTTCTGGTGGTTGTGGACGAGCACCCTGGTGAACCGGCTCGGGGCCTTCGTCGCCACATTCATGACCTTGTACCTGACCCTGGACCGGGGCTACTCGGCCTCCTTCGCGGGACTTGTGGTCGCCCTGCACGGGCTCGGCGGTGTGATCTCCTCGCTCGTCGCCGGGGTGATGACCGACCGGCTCGGGCGCCGGCCCACGCTGATGGCCGCGAACGTCGCGACCGCCCTGTCGGTCGCGCTGCTCGGATTCATGGAGCACCCGGCGGCGATCGCGGCCGTCGCACTGCTGGTCGGCATGGCCTCCAACGCCTCGCGGCCCGCCGTGCAGGCGATGCTGTCCGACATCGTCCGCCCCGAGGACCGGGTCCGGGCCTTCGCGCTGAACTACTGGGCCATCAACCTCGGCTTCGCGATCTCCGCCACGGTCGCCGGCTTCATCGCCGAGTACAGCTACCTGGCCGGGTTCCTGGGCGAGGCGGCGCTGACGCTGGTGTGCGCGGTGCTCGTCTTCGTGAAGCTGCCCGAGTCCCGTCCCGAGAAGGGCGACCCGGCCACGGCGGCGGACGAGCCCGAGATCGGACTCGGCGCGGTGCTGCGCGACGGGCGTTTCATGGCGGTGGTCGGGCTGTCGTTCCTGATCTCGCTGATCTTCATGCAGGGGTCGTTCGGGCTGCCGCTGGCGATGGGCACCGCGGGCTTCTCCACCGGGGACTACGGGCTGGTCGCCGCCGTGAACGGCGTGATGATCGTGGTGCTGCAGATCCCGGTCACCCGGTTCATCGAGCACCGCGACCCGAAGCGGCTGCTCGTGGTCTCGGCGCTGCTGGCCGGGTACGGGTTCGGGCTGACGGCGTTCGGCGGCTCGCTCGGGGTGCTGGCGCTGACCGTCTGCGTGTGGACGCTGGGCGAGATCATCAACTCGCCCACTCAGATGGGCCTGGTCGCGCGGCTCTCCCCGCTGCACGGACGCGGCCGCTACCAGGGGATGTACACGATGTCCTGGGCGGTGGCCTCGCTGATCGCGCCGCTGCTCGCGGGCGGGGTCATCGACCGGTTCGGCGCGGGCTGGCTGTGGGGGTCGACGGCGGTCCTGGGGACCGTCGCCGCGCTCGGATACTGGCTGCTGATGCGCGCGCTCCCGCCGGAGACGGGGCCGGGGCCGGGGCCCGGGCCGGGGCTGGTCGCCGAGGCCGTGGCAACCGCCCGCGCCGAGCCCGTGGAAGCCGCCCCTGCCGGGGCCCCCGCCGAGGTCAGGCCGACGGCTGCGTCAGGTGCTTGAACGCATCCAGGTTGTGGGTCGGCTCGCCGCGGGAGACGCGCCACTCGTACTCGCGGCGGATCGCCCCGGCGAAACCGAGCTCCAGGAGGGTGTTGAAGGCCCCGTCCGCCGCCTCCAGCACCGTGCCGAGCAGCCGGTCCAGCTCCTCCGGGGTGACCACGGCGAGCGGTAGCCGGCCCGTCAGGTAGACGTCGCCGAGGCGGTCCACCGCGTAGCCCAGCCCGTACAGCTTGAGGTTGCGCTCCAGCAGCCAGCGGTGCACGCCGGCCTCGTTCTCGTCCGGGTGGCGGATGACGAACGCGTTGACCGACAGCGAGTGCCGGCCGACCCGCAGCGAGCAGGTGGTGCTCAGCTTGCGGGTGCCGGGGAGCTGGACGACGTACGAGCCCGGCTCGGGGCTCTCCCAGCTCAGCTCGGCGCCGGCGAGCGTGGCCTCGATGATCTCGGCGGTGTCAGCCATGGTGGGAGCGTACGCGACGGCGGTGATCATGCATCGCCGCGGTGTACACATCCGCCGTGCCGCCGGCCGCCGTGTCCCAGCCGAAGAACTGCGCGTGGCGCGCGGCCTCGGCGCCCATCCGGTCGGCGAGCCACGGGTCGTCCACGAAGCGCCGCAGCTCACGCGCGTAGTCCACCGGGTCGTGGCCGGGTACGAGGATGCCGGTGACCCCGTCGTTGACGGCGACGGGCAGTCCGCCGACCGCCGCGGCGAGCACCGGCGTGCCGCTGGCCTGCGCCTCTATCGCGACCAGCCCGAAGGACTCGCTGTACGAGGGCATGACCAGCACGGACGCGGCGCGGAACCAGTCGGCGAGGCTGTCCTGGCCCACCGGCGGGTGGAAGTGCACGAGATCGGCGATGCCGAGCTTCGCGGCGAGCTTCTGCAGGCCCTCCGGCTTGGCCAGGCCGCTGCCGCTGGGCCCGCCGACGACGGGGACGAAGAGGCGGCCGCGCAGCGAGGGATCCCGGTCGACGAGCTCGGCGATGGCGCGCAGCAGGATGTCGGGTGCCTTCAGCGGCTGGATCCGCCCGGCGAAGAGCGGGATGACGACGTCCTGCGGCAGGCCGAGGCGGGCGCGGGCGGCGGCCCGGCCGTCGCCGACGGTGAAGCGGTCGAGGTTCACACCGGGGTGCACGACGGCGACCTTGCCCGGGTCGGCCTCGTAGTGCCGGACGAGTTCGTCGGCCTCCTCGGCGGTGTTCGCGATGAGCCGGTCCGCGGCGGACACGATCTGCGTCTCGCCTATGACGCGGGCGGCGGGCTCGGGCGTGTCGCCCTCGGCCAGCGCCGCGTTCTTGACCTTGGCCATGGTGTGCATGGCGTGCACGAGCGGGACGCCCCAGCGCTCGGCGGCGAGCCAGCCGACGTGGCCGGAGAGCCAGTAGTGGGAGTGCACGAGGTCGTAGTAGCCGGGGCGGTGGCCGGCCCAGGCCTGCATCACGCCGTGCGTGAAGGCGCACAGCTGGGCCGGGAGCTCCTCCTTGGCGAGGCCTTCGTACGGCCCCGCGTCCACGTGCCGTACGAGGACCCCGGGGGCCAGCTCGACCACGGGCGGCAGGCCGCCGGCGGTGGCCCGGGTGAAGATCTCGACCTCGATGTTGATCGCGGCGAGGCGTTTGGCCAGCTCCACGATGTAGACGTTCATGCCGCCGGCGTCGCCCGTACCGGGCTGGTGCAGCGGCGAGGTGTGGACGCTGAGCATGGCCACGCGGCGCGGCTTGCGGTGGTGGCCGACGGCCGGCAGGCGCAGTCGCGGCGGCTCGTGCCGGGTGACGACGCGGGCGGCGGAGAGGCGGCCGGTGAGGCTGCCGCCGAGGCGGGACACGTACTGGCTCAAGGGAGCAGTTCCTCTCGCTCGACGACACGGGGACGGGACGCCGCGGGGACGCCACTCGGACGGCTGCCGGGCATGCCGACAGGGGCGCGCCGGGCGCCCTGCATGGAGTGCAACCCGGATGGCCGTCCCGCGCATTCCGGGGTGGCCGGATTTCCCTGTCTTTTTCTCGGCCGGAGCACGTTTTTCATCCGGCGAGTGCCCTCCGCTTACCCTCGGCTCATGGCCCCCCGCACCCCTCCGACCCCGAGCCGCGCCCCCGGCCGTCCCGTGGGCTCGGTGACGCGCGGGACGACGAATCCGAACCGGTTGCGCCGGATGGACCGCTGGATCGCCGCCACGCACGGGACGGCGCTGCGGCGCGCGCAGGCGCCGGTCGCGGTGGACCTCGGCTACGGGGCCGCGCCCTGGACGGCCGTCGAGCTGCTGGCGCGGCTGCGCGAGGCGGCTCCGCGGGTGCGGGTGGTCGGCATCGAGATCGAGCCCGCGCGGGTGGCGGGGGCGAAGCCGTACGAGCGGGAGGGCCTGAGCTTCCGGCACGGCGGGTTCGAGGTGCCGCTGGAGGACGGGGTCCGCCCGGCGCTGATCCGGGCGGCGAACGTACTGCGCCAGTACGACGAGGAGCAGGTCGCGGCGGTGTGGGAGCGGCTGTGCGCGCGGCTGGCTCCGGACGGGCTGCTGGTGGAGGGGACCTGCGACGAGATCGGGCGGCGGCACGTGTGGGTGGCGCTGGGGCCGGAGGGGGCGCGCACGGTGACGTTCGCGACCCGGCTGGGCTCCCTGGAGCGCCCCTCGGACCTGGCGGAGCGGCTGCCGAAGGCGCTGATCCACCGCAACGTGCCGGGCGAGCCGGTGCACGCGTTCCTGCGCGACTTCGACCGGGCGTGGGCGGCGGCGGCTCCGTACGCCTCGTACGGGGCGCGGCAGCGCTGGATCCGGACGGCGCGGGCGCTGTCCGGCGACTGGCCGCTGGCGGACGGGCCGGTGCGGTGGCGGCAGGGGGAACTCACGGTGCGGTGGGAGGCGTTGCGCCCGACGGGGTGAGTGGGGTGACCGGGGTGAGTGGGGCACTCGGGGTAAGTGGGATGATCGGGGCGCTCAGGGGTGAATACGGGGCGGCGGGGAACCGGTGATAGGGATCGCCCGTTGAGCCGTGAGGGGTGGGGTCCGTTGGGGCGGACAAGATCCGAAGGACATCCACAAGGGTGTCGGAATTCACCGGCTCGTGGCACCATCCCGAAGGCAGAGACAAGTTACTGATGAATAGTCAGATCTGATGCAGGGTACTGCGGGATCTGACTCCGGGTGCCTGGGGGGACCATGGGAGCCGAACGGCGACGGCGCGGCGCGAGCGGGCTCGTACTGCTGTGCGCGATGGCGATACTGACGGCGCCGGGCCTGGCGACGGGTATGGCGTACGCGGCGCCGGCCGTGCCCGTGGCACCGGCAACTCCCGGGACCCCGGCGGCTCCTGCTCCGCAGCCGGGCGCGAAGTCGCTCGAAGAGGTCCGCAAGGAGATCGAGGAGCTGTACCGGCAGGCGGGCACCGCCACGGACGCCTACAACCAGGCCGAGGCCGAAGCGAAGGCCCAGTCGGACAAGATCGTCGAGATCGCCAACCTGATCGTGGCCGGCCAGGAGCGGATCTCGACCCTGAAGGGCCGCGCGGGCGCCGCCGCCCGCGCCCAGTACCGCTCGGGCGGCCTGCCGCCCGGCGCGAAGCTGGCCCTGAGCGACGATCCGAACCAGTTCCTCGACGGGGCGAACCGGCTGCGCCAGGGCGAGAAGGCCGCCTCGGACATGCTGACGGAACTGGACCGCACGCAGAACGACTTGAAGCGGTACGCGGAGGACGCGAGCGCGCAGTGGGCGCTGCTCGAGGACAACCGGATCAAGCAGGAGAACTCGAAGAAGCAGATCGAGGAGAAGATCAAGGCGGCCGAGGAGCTGGAGAACAAGCTGGAGGCCGAGGAGAAGGCCCGGCTGATCCAGCTGGAGCAGGAAGCGCAGTACAAGGCGCAGACGGCCTGGCTGTCGACGGGCGCGATGAAGGACGTCAACGGCGTGGCCACGGACGCCGGGAAGCGGGCCGTGCAGTACGCCACCGCCCAGATGGGCAAGCCCTACATCTGGGGGGCCGAGGGCCCGGCCGCGTTCGACTGCTCCGGCCTGACCTCGCAGGCGTGGCTGGCGGCGGGCAAGTCGATCCCGCGCACCTCGCAGGAGCAGCTGCGGCTGCTGCCGAAGGTCGCGCTGAAGGACATGCGCCCGGGCGACCTGATCATCTACTTCGACGACGCGAGCCACGTCGCGATGTATGTCGGCGACGGCGCGATGGTCCACGCCCCGCGCCCGGGCCGCCACGTGACGATGGCGGGCGCGGGCTCCATGCCGATCAAGGCGGTCGTCCGCCCCGACGCGTAACCCCTGCGGGGCCGCCGACCCACCCCGGGCCGCGCCGGTCCCACCGGGGCACTCGGGGGTGCGCGCCAGCCTGCCTGCCTGCGCGGCGGCTCGGCGTGCCCGGAGGCTCGGCGTGCCCGTCGGCTCGGCGCGCCCGGCAGCTCGGCTGCCCGCCTGCACACCGGCCCGCCTGCACACCCGCCCGCCTGCGCGGCAGGGGCCGGGCCGGGTGTGGCGGACGCCACTCGGCGGACCGCCGCGCGGGATCGGCGGGTTCGGCGGGCCAGGGGGTGGCCAGGCAACCAAAGGAGGCCCCCGGACGTCTCGGTAGACGGGACGGAACGCGGCCCCGCCGTGACCTTTGTCATCCAGTGAGGCCGATTTTCCCCCGCGATAACGGCATATGACGGAGGCCCTGACCCGGCACGGCATTCCGCCCGCCGGGCCGGGCCGCTAGGGTCGGCGCACGAGCGCACCCTCGGGGGGAGGGAAGGAACCGGAGACGATGCCCGTACCCGTACCGCGGCAGAGGGACACCCCGGCCACGGAGAACGGTCAGGCTGTTCTGACCGCCGCCGCCCCGCCCCTGGCGCAGGCGACGCCACAGGCGACCCCGCAGGCGACCCCGTCGGCAGCCGCACACGCGACCACCCACACGACCCCGCTGACGCTCCTGGTCATCGAGGACGACCCCGCAGGCGGCCTCACCGTCCCCGAGATCCTCGACACCGACGGCCACCGCATCCGGCTCCGCACCGCCCGCAACCTCACCGAGGCCGCACGGCTGCTCACGCCCGACGTCCACTGCATCCTGCTCGACCTGGCCCTGCCGGACCTGGGCCCCCGGACGACGGCCGCCGCCGGCGCCACCGCCGTGGACCAGCTGTCCAACCTCCGCCAGGTGCTCCGCCTCGCCCCCCGCCACGCCGTCCTCGTCCTCACCGCCGAGGAGGACGCCGAACGCGCCGCCGAGGCCGTCCGGGTCGGCGCCCAGGACTTCCTCTTCCGGGACGAGCTCGACGGCCGGCTGCTGAGCCGCGCCATCCGCTACGCGGTGGAGAGAAAACGGGCCGACATCGCCCAGTACAAACTTGCAGAATCGAAACTGCGCGCCCAGGAGAACGCCCGCCTCGAGCGCGGCCTGCTCCCCAACCCGCTCCTGGAGGGCTCCGACCTCCGCTTCGCCGCCCGCTACCGCCCCGGCCGCAGCCGGGCCCTGCTGGGCGGCGACTTCTACGACACCGTCCGCACCCCCGACGGCACCGTCCACGCCATGATCGGCGACGTCTGCGGCCACGGCCCCGACGAAGCGGCCCTCGGCGTCGAGCTCCGCATCGCCTGGCGCGCCCTGACCCTGGCCGGGCTCTGCGGCGACGACCTGCTGGCCACCCTCCAGGAGGTCCTGGAAGTGGAGCGGCCCTGCGAGGAGATCTTCGCGACGCTGTGCACGGTGGACATCTCCCCCGACGGCCGCCGCGCCGGACTGTGCCTGGCCGGCCACCCGGCACCGCTGATCTCCCGGCCGGGCCGCCCCGCGCGACTGCTCCCGTACGAGAACAGCGGTCCGGCGCTCGGACTGCTGCCCAAGGCCCGCTGGCCGCGGCGCCAGGTCGAGCTCGGCGGCACCTGGAGCCTGATGCTCTACACCGACGGGCTGATCGAGGGCCGGATCGGCGCGGGCAAGGAGCGCCTGGGGCAGGACGGCATGGTCGAGATGATCAACCGCCACCTGGACGAGGGGCTCACGGGCGAGAACCTGCTCGAAGCCTCCGTCACCGAGGCCCGCCGCCTCAACGGCGGCGAGCTCACGGACGACGTGGCCGTGGTCCTGCTCTCCCGCGGCGCGTCCTGACGACGGGAGGAAGACGGGAGGAAGAGGGATACGGGACCGGACCACCCCAAGGGGATACGGGACCGAACCGCCCCGGACCGCCCACCCCGGACCGCCCTGCCCCTCCGGTCTACCTGCCGCCGTTGTACGGACCGTACGGCCCGTCGCTGCTGCTGCCGCCGCTGCGCCGCCCGCCGCCCGAGACCTGCTTGAGCGCGGGGCGCACGTCGACGAAGAACACGATGGTGGCGACGAGACCGGCGATCTGCAGGAACAGCATCTGCAGGAAGAAGTCCACGATCACGGTGATGCCCAGGATGACCAGCCAGAACGTCTTGGTCTGCTTGCCGGCCGCCCGGTACGCGTCCTCGCGCGCGAGGACCGCGAACACGAAGGCCACGACGGCGAGCACCAGCATGGCGAGCCCCAGCATGGGGATCACGCCTCGATCGAACCCGTCCATCAACATCGTTTGGACCGCCTTCTCACGCTCTCGCTTCGCACCCTTGACGGAATGCCGCCCGATTCCACGCTACCGGCACGGCCGCCCTCACGAATGACAACGGGCCGGACACCCTCAAGGTGCCCGGCCCGCCGCCGCTCATGCCTGTCGGCTCGCGCCCGGCCTTCGTGCTCAGCTCTCGTCGCCGGCGGCGACGGTGGCCTTCTTGGCCGTGTTCTTGCGCCCGGTGGTCTTCCGCGCCGCGGGCTTGTCCTCCGCGTCGGACGACGCCTCGGCGGCGGCCGGCTCGGCCTCCGGCTCGACGGCCACGGCGATCTCGACGATCTCCTCCGAGACCTCGCCGCGCCAGGCCCGGACGGCCTGCTCGCCGTGCTCGGCGACCTTGTCGTAGGTCTCCTTGGCGCGGACCGCGTACTCCGCGGCCACACCGACGCCGCGCAGCGCCAGGTCCTGGGCGGTCTCCCCGATCTTCTTCGGGTCGATCGCGCCGAACACCTCGGAGACCTTCGCGGAGACCGCCTCCTGCGCCTCCTTGGCCGCCGCCGCGGCCTTCTCCTGCACGACCTTGGGGTCGGTGTTCTTCACGGCCTCGATGCGCGCCGGCGCCTCGGCGCGCAGCTGCTCGATGAGCCCCGGCACCTTCTTGGCCTGCTGCACGGCCAGGTCGGCCGTACCGGCGGCGAAGTAGAGGGGAGTGGGGTCGGTGAGGGTCTTCTTCAGGTCATCGGCGATGGCCATGTGCGGGTCCTCCCGGATCAAGTTCAGTTCGTCTTCGGCGGCATCTCGCCGGCGGGCGCGTCGGTTACGTCGGGTACGTCGGCTGCACCGGGTCCGTCGGCTGCGGCGGACCCCTCGGGCGCGTCGAGCGCGTTCTCCTTGCGGAACGACTCGTAGATCTGGAGCAGCACCTGCTTCTGCCGCTCGTTGATGGACGGGTCGGCGAGGATGACGGCCCGCGTCTCCACCTCGTCCCGGTCCCGCTCATCCAGGATTCCGGCCTGCACGTACAGCGTCTCCGCGGAGATCCGCAGCGCCTTGGCCAGCTGCTGGAGGATGTCCGCGCTCGGCTTGCGCAGCCCGCGCTCGATCTGGCTCAGGTACGGATTCGACACCCCCGCCGCGTCGGCGAGCTGCCGCAGCGAAAGCTGGGCCTGCCGACGCTGCTCACGGAGGTACTCGCCGAGGTTTCCGACGTTGAGCGATGCCATGCCCCGATCCTGCCCGACTCTGCTAACTATTGCAAGCAGGTGCTTGCAACAGCTCCCACCCCTGGCTGTCGGAGCGCCATGCCATGCTGGTGCCGTGACCCTGGAGGACCTGGTACGGCTGCGCCGCGCGCGGGACGTGATGGACCGCGACTACGCGCTGCCGCTGGACGTGCCCGCGCTGGCCGAGGTCGCCCTCATGTCGTCCGGGCACTTCTCGCGGAGCTTCCGCGCCGCCTACGGCGAGACCCCGTACAGCTACCTGATGACCCGCCGCGTCGAGCGGGCGAAGGCGCTGCTGCGGCGCGGCGACATGAGCGTGACCGATGTCTGCTTCGCGGTCGGCTGCACCTCGCTCGGGTCGTTCAGCTCGCGCTTCACCGAGCTGGTCGGCGAGACCCCGAGCGCCTACCGGGCCCGGCGGCACGAGGCGGGCGCCCCGATCCCGGCCTGCGTCGCCAAGGTCCTCACCCGGCCCGTCCGGAACAGGTAGCCGGGAGCCGGGAGCCGAGAGCCCGGAGCAGGCCGACGGGGTGGCAATGCGCGCTTCGGGGGAGCGTGATGCGGCGGCGTCTCGTAGCGTCGGGGCATGGACATCAATCTCTCGCAGTGCTTCATCGCCGTCGACGACCACGACAAGGCCCTCGCCTTCTACCGCGACGCCCTCGGCCTCGAGGTGCGCAACGACGTCGGCTTCGAGGGGATGCGCTGGGTGACCGTCGGCTCCCCGTCGCAGCCCGACGTGGAGATCGTCCTCGAGCCGCCGCTCGCCGACCCCAACGCCGCCCCGGCCGACCGCCAGGTCATGGCGGAACTGCTGGCCAAGGGCATGCTGCGCGGGGTGATCTTCTCCACCGACGACTGCGACGCCACCTTCGAGAAGGTCAAGGCGGCCGGCGGCGAGGTGCTGCAGGAGCCGGTCGACCAGCCGTACGGCGTCCGCGACTGCGCCTTCCGCGACCCCTCCGGCAACATGCTCCGCATCACCCAGCCCCGCACGCGGTAGACCTCACCGCGCGCCGATCACCACCGTCGCGTACAACTCCTCCGAGGTGGCCACCCGGGTCGTCAGACCCGCCGAGGCCAGCGCCGAAGCCGTCACCGGGCACTGCCGGGCACTCGTCTCGATCAGCAGCCTGCCCCCCGGGGCCAGCCAGGCCGGGGCGTCCGCCGCGACCCGGCGGTGGACGTCCAGGCCGTCCGCACCGCCGTCCAGGGAGACCCGGGGCTCGTGGTCCCGGGCCTCGGAGGGCATCAGGCCGATCTCCTCCGTCGGCACGTACGGGGCGTTGACCACCAGCACGTCCACCCGCCCCCGCAGCGACTCCGGGAGCGCGGCGTACAGGTCGCCCTCCCACACGCTGCCGCCGTACGGGGCCACGTTGCGCCGTGCGTAGGCCAGCGCCGCCGGGTCGATGTCGGCCGCGTGCAGCTCCACCCCGCCCGGCACCCGCGCCGCGACCGCCGCGCCCAGGGCCCCGACCCCGCAGCACAGGTCCAGCACCACGGCGCCGGGCCGGGCCGCGGCCACGGCCTGCGCCACCAGGAACTCGCTGCGCCTGCGCGGCACGAAGGCCCCCGCGCCCACCTCCACGCGCAGCCCGCAGAACTCCGCCCAGCCCACCACGTGTTCCAGCGGCTCCCCGCCGACCCGGCGGGCCAGCAGCTCCGCCAGATGGCCGTCGTCGCGCGCGGCGGCGGCCAGCAGGTCCGCCTCCTCCTCGGCGAAGACGCAGCCGGCCGCACGCAGTTGTTCCACCAGGGTCGTCAAACGCCTCAGTCCTCGGTTCTCTTGCACACGCACCCACACACAAACACACGAACACTCAAACGCCCGAACACCCGGACACCCGGACACCCGGACACCCGGACGCCCTAGAACACGTCCGGGCACCACGGCCGGCGTGCCGTGCGGAACACCGCGTCGGCTAGCGCCAGCGTGCCGGGCCGCAGTTCGGCCACCCGACCCAGGGCGCCCAGCCGCACCGCGGACTCGTCGCCGAGGTACAGCGAACCCAGCGCGGACACGTCCAGCCGCAGGTCCGCCGCCTCCTCGGTGCGCTCGCACGTGCCGCTCCCCGCGTCCAGCCGGTAGCGGCCGTCCGCGAGCCCCGCCGCGTCCGTGACCTCGAGCACGAGGACCCCGGGCACGGCGTACGTCCGCGCGCCCAGCGCCCGTACGACGTCCAGCAGCCGCACCCACAGGAAGTCCGCCGAGGTCAGCGGCCGGGCGGACCGCGGGTCGGGCAGGAGCTGCGCGACCAGGTCGTCGGGGGCCCGGCCGCCGGTGCGGACCTTCAGCACCCAGTCGATGGAGCACAGGAAGTGCCATAGCGCCCGCTCCGCTTCCGGCGTGACCGCGATCAGGTCCTTGACCTGCACGGTGTTCAGCGGAACCTTCGCGTCGGTCCAGTGGTCGTCGGCGGTGTAGACGGCCAGCCCGGCCACCTCGCCCGCCGCCGTCCGGTACACGGCGTGGAACTTCTCCTTGTACGGACGGTACGACATCTCCTCCAGGCCGGTCGCCAGCCGCCACCAGCGCTCGTCCCGGTTCACCGCCCCGGGCACGGCCGCGCGCAGCCGCTCGTGCAGGTCCGGCCCCACCTCCCGGACCTCGGCCGCGTCCACCAGGTCGATCCTCCCGCCGTCCGCGGGCCCCGACCAGCGCGGGTCCAGCCCGGTGCGCGGTACGTCGATCTCCCATTCCGCGATCGAGGCGGCGGGCCCATACCCGTACCGGCCATAGATCGGGTACTCGGCGGCGATCAGCGTGGACAGCACGTCGCCGCGCGCGCGGGCGGCGGCGAGCTCGGCGGACATCATCCGGGTCAGCAGGCCCTGGCGGCGGTGCGTGGGCAGCACCGCGACGTTCGAGACCGCGCTGGACGGGACGTCGGCCCCGCCCGGGACGGTCAGCCGCTGGTCGAAGGAGCGGAAGGTGGCCACGCAGCGGCCGGTAGCGGCGTCGAAGGCCCCCAGGAGCCGGGCGAGGTCGCTGTACTTGGCCCGCTGGGCGACGTCCGACTCCGTCACCCGCGCCGGGGTCAGGAAGCCGGTGTTCAGGGTCCGCAGCCACTCGGCGAGTTCGGACGCGGCGATCGGCCGCACATCAGCACTCATGACAGGCCACGCTAGTGGCCCCGTCGGCCCGCGTCGCCCGGATTTCCGGCGGCCCCGCGCGGGGTGCCCCGGGGCGCCTCGGCACCTCAGGCCAGCAGGTCGTCCACCTGCGCCTCGCCCTCCCGGTACCGGCGGGTGATCTCCGCACTGCAGTCGTCCACCGTCCGCTGGAGCTGCTGCCTGCGCCGCGAGACCTGCTGTTCGTAGCGCACCAGCTTGCCCATCCCGTCGTACAGCTCGCCGTCCGTGCGCGCGGCCAGGTCCGACAGCTCGACGTCGGCCAGCATCTCCGCCGCCAGCAGCCGGTACTCCTCGCTGTGCGGGGTGCCGAGCGTGACGTGCCGGGCCGAGGCGCTGCGGCTGGACGGCGCGTCGGCGAGGATCTCGGACAGCCGGTCCACCACCGGCGCCTCCGGGTCCGTACGCCGCGCCAGCTCGGCCCGCAGGATGTCGATGCGGCCCTGGAGCAGGCGGCGCACGTAGCTCAGGTCGGCCTCGTCGCGCTGGGCGTCGCGGCGCAGCGTCCGCAGCTCCGGCAGCCCGAGGGCGCTGGTCGGCGCGCCGCCCGTGGCCGGGGCCGGGGCCGGGCTGTCGGCGGTGCGCTGCGCGGGCGGTCGTACCGAGGCGGCGACGGCAGGCACGGACGACGTGGCCCCGGGTGATGCAGGTACGGAGGTACCAGAAGTATTCATACGAACGGATCCGTCCCCTCGGCCGGTGCGGCGCACCCGCACCGCCTGCGTGCATGGTGCCACTCTCCGTGGCCCCGACGCAGTGCTACTCCACCCGATCGGCCCCGGACGGGTGCAACCCTGGTACACAGGTGGTATGCGAGCTGTGGTGCAGAGGGTGGACGGCGCGAGCGTCGTCGTGGGCGGCGAGACCGTGGGCGAGATCGTCGGCGAGGGACTGTGCGTGCTGGTGGGGGTGACCCACGACGACACGCCGGAGAAGGCGGCGCTGCTCGCCCGCAAGCTGTGGTCGGTGCGGATCCTGGAGGCGGAGAAGTCCTGCAGCGACGTGGACGCGCCACTGCTGGTGATCTCCCAGTTCACGCTGTACGGAGACGCCCGCAAGGGCCGCCGGCCCACCTGGAACGCGGCCGCGCCCGGACCGGTGGCCGAGCCGCTGGTCGACGAGGTCGTGGCGCAGCTGCGGGCGCTGGGCGCGACGGTGGCGACGGGCCGGTTCGGCGCGGACATGCGGGTCTCGCTGACCAACCACGGCCCGTTCACCATCGTCATCGACGTCTAGCGCGTACGCCGGCACCGGGCCCGGCGCCGGGCCCGGTCAGGGTGCTACGACGACCTCCTGCGCGGCGGCCGTGTCCCCGGCCAGCAGCGGCGCGTCCACCGGAACGTTCCGCTTGACCAGCGCGAGGGCGATCGGGCCCAGCTCGTGGTGGCGTACGGCGGTGGTCACGAAGCCCAGCTGCCGGCCCTCGGCGCCGTCGGCGGCGAGCCGGACGGGGGCTCCGTGCGGCGGGAGCAGCACGTCGGAGCCGTCCAGGTGCAGGAAGACCAGGCGGCGCGGCGGCTTCCCCAGGTTGTGGACGCGGGCCACGGTCTCCTGGCCGCGGTAGCAGCCCTTCTGGAGGTGGACGGCGGTGCCGATCCAGCCGAGCTCGTGCGGGATGGTGCGGTGGTCGGTCTCCAGACCGAGCCGCGGCCGGTGCGCCTCGACGCGCAGGGCCTCGTAGGCCAGGAGCCCGGCGGCGGGGCCGTGGCCGGCCGCGAAGGCCTCCAGGCCCTCGCGCGGCAGGAAGACGTCACGGCCGTACGCGGTCTCCCGTACGGCGTGCTCCTTGGCGACCTCGGCGATGGAGCCGGCCGGCAGGTGCACCACCGCGAACTCCTCGGTGCGGTCGGCGACTTCGACGCGGTAGAAGAACTTCATCGACTCCAGGTAGGCGATCAGCTCGCCCTGGGTGCCGGGCTCCACGTGCGCCCAGGTGGTCTCGCCGTCGTCGACGAGGTAGAGCGCGTGCTCGATGTGGCCGTTCGCGGAGAGGATCAGCGCCTCGGTGGCCTGCCCGGCCGGCAGCTCGGTGAGGTGCTGGGTGAGCAGCAGGTGCAGCCAGCTCAGCCGCTCGGGCCCGGTGACGGTGACGACTCCGCGGTGCGAGAGGTCGACGAAGCCGCGGCCGTCCGCGAGGGCGCGCTGTTCGCGGTACAGCTCGCCGTAGTGGGCGGCGACGCCCTCGTCGCGGCCTTCGGCCTGCACGGCGCCGGGGAGATGGAGCAAGGGGCTGCTGGTCATGGGACCAAGCGTACGACTCGGCTACGCGTGCCCGGCACGGTGTTTCGCGGCGCAGTTCCGGCACAGCCCGAAGATCGCGAAGTGCTTCATGTCGGTCTCGAAACCGAAGGTCGCGCGGAGCTTGGCGGTGAACTCGGAGGCGATGTCGACATCCGCCTCGATGACCTCGCTGCAGTCGCGGCAGACCAGGTGGATGTGGTGGTGCCGGTCGGCGAGGTGGTAGGTGGGCGCGCCGTGGCCGAGGTGGGCGTGCGAGACGAGCTTCAGCTCCTCCAGCAGCTCCAGCGTGCGGTAGACGGTGGAGATGTTGACGCCGGAGGCGGTCTTGCGCACTTCGGCGAGGATCGCGTCCGGGCTCGCGTGCTCCAGGGTGTCGACCGCTTCGAGGACGAGCTGGCGCTGCGGTGTCAGCCGGTATCCGCGCCGCCGCAGGTCGGTCTTCCAGTCGACGCCTTCGGCGCGCCCGGTGCTGTCGGCCCTCTCGGTGCTCACCACTCGGCCAGTGTAAGCGCGGGAAGGGGACCGCAGGGCTTCCCCGCGGTCCCCTTCCCGTCAGCCGTGGCTCAGCGGAAGAAGGCGATGCCGTCGTCCGGCATGTCCGGGAGGTTGCGCGCCATCTCGGCGACCTCCTCGGGGGTGACGACCTTCTTCAGCTGGGCCGACATGTACGGGCGCAGCTCCACCTCGGGCGTGGCCTTCTCGCCGACCCACATCAGGTCGCTCTTCACGTAGCCGTAGAGCCGCTTGCCGCCGCTGTACGGGCCGGAGGCCGCGGTGCGCGCGACGGCGTCGGTGACCAGGTCGATCTGCGGCTTCTGGTCGGCGAGGTCGCCGTACCAGACCTCGACGACACCCTGGTCGCGGACCATGACGACCTCGACCTTGCGGTCCTTGTCGATGCGCCAGTAACCCGACTCGGACTCCAGCGGCCGCACCTTCTTGCCCTCGGCGTCGAGGACCCAGGTGTGGGAGGTGTACTCCAGGAAGTCCCGGCCGTCGTGGCTGAAGACGACCTCCTGGCCGAAGTTGCACTTGTCCTCACCCGGGAAGTCGAAGACTCCCGCGCCCTCCCAGTTGCCGAGGAGGAAGGCGAGGGGGACGAGTCCCGGGTTCAGGTCGGACGGGATCTGGATCATGGATGGCTGCTCAGGCGATCTGTGGGAGGGGTTCCGGGGCGGTCGGCTGGGCGGACGCTCAGCGCTGACCCTGGTACAGCTTCTTGACGGCCAGGACGGTGAAGGCGAGGACGCCGACGCAGACCAGGACCAGCAGGGAGGTGAAGACTGCCTCAAGCACGGGGTGCTCCTCGGAGGATTCGTTTGGGGGTCCCCCCGGACGGAGTCCGAGGAGGGTACGGCCGGTCCCCAAGCCTACTGGCCCGGGGACCGGCGCACTCTGCGAGGTCGGCCGGACGGACCTCAGCTCAGGAGCTGGCTCTGGAGGATCACCGTCTGGTGGAACGGGATGGTGGCCGCTCCTCCCTTGCGGGACTGGATGATCACGCCTTGAACGTCACCCACCTGGAGGCAGCCGAGGCGGACCTGCTCGTCGCCGAACGGCTTGGCCTCCTCGTAGATGCTGATGTCGCTGGTGCTGAGGGTCCCGGAGGAGCCGAAGCCGTCGCTGCCGATGTTGCTGTACTGCTCCGTCTTGGCCTTGCTCCACGACAGGTCGACCATGAGCGCGTCGGCGCCGGTCAGCCTGGTACCGGTGCCGCAGCCCGGGAAGGTGTCCACGAAGCCGGAGGAGTGGAAGCGCAGCAGGTAGACACGGGCGCGGGTGCCGTCGGGCATGGTCCAGGACCGGCCGGTGATCTGGCGCAGCCCCTCGAACTCGAAGGACTCCTTGAGCTTCGCCCGGTCCTCGGGGGCGTACTCCTCCAGGAAGGAGTCCGGCGCCACCTTTCCGTCCTTGTCCGCCTTGACGGTGTCGTCCGGCTTGGCTCCCCCGGGCACGGGCAGCAGCAGGCTCGTCAGGGCCGCGTAGTGCTTGCCGTCCTTGTTGTCGGGGCCGCCGGGCAGCGAGGCGCCGGCCGGCAGCTCGGGCTTGGCCAGCTCCGGGTAGGTCCAGCGGCCGTCGGACAGCGTGGACAGCCCGGGGATCCTGGTCCGCTCCGGCTGGACGACCCCGTACGCGGTGCCCGCGCCGACGGCGGCGAAGACGAGGACTGCGGCGGTCCACCGCAGCACGGCGAAGAGCTTCCGACGGTCCTTCGGCACGACCGGCACCGGCTCGGCGGCCGGCTCGAGCACCGGCTCGGGGGCCGAGGCGGGGTCCGGCTCGGCGGCCGGCTCGGCCACCGGCCCAGGGGCCGCCTCGGTGGTCGGCCCGGCGGTCGGCCCGGCGGTCGGTTCGGCGGTCGGCCCGGCGGTCGGTTCGGCCGCGAGGTCCGGTCCGGCGGCGGGGGCGGCGGCGTCGGTGGTGTTCTGCTCGGTCACGCGGACTCCCCGGGGGACTTCAGGTGGTTCAGCTGCTGCTTGAACAGGTCGACGGCGTCTTTCGCGGAGAGCCCGGCTCCGTACGACCGGAAGCTCACCAGCACGTCGCCCTCGACGGCCACGCATTCGAGGGAGTCGAGCTTCTCGGGCTTCGCCCCGTTCGGCCGTTCCTCGACCACGTCGGTCAGGACGCACTTGGCCTGCGGGAATCCATCGACCTTCGGCGCTTCCCGCTTGTTGTCACCCAGGGCCGCGAGGACGTCGAACAGCTTCTTGCTGATGTCCGAGAGCGAGCCGAGTGCCTGCGGATCCGCCTGCATGAGCTCGATCTCGGTGACCGGCTCGGAGTGCTTGGTGTAGCTCCGCCCCGCCACGCCCTTGATCTTCATGTCGGCCAGAGCCTTGTCCCGTTCGGCACGCTCACTGCTGGACAGCCCGGTACGGGAATCCTTCATGGCCTGGATCGCACGTTCGCCCGAGACGTAGAAGTCGTTGCCCTCTTCGTCGAGGTCGGGCCCGAGCCTGAAGCCCGGGGGGAGCGGCAGGAGCTTGCCGGTCAGCCCGTTGGCGGGCACAGCCAGTTCCGGGGTCTCCGAGGCCACCGGCCGGGGCCCCGCCGGCACCCAGTAGCGCGTCGGGGAGGTCCGGTCGGCCTGGTCGATCCGGCCGGACGCCCAGAAGCCGCCGCCCACGAGGACGGCCAGGCCGAGCCCGCCGGCCACCAGGGCCGCCGTCCTGCGGCGACGCGGGGGACGTGCCGAGACCGGCGCGTCCTGCTCCGCCGCCGGCCGGGTCACTGCTTCGCTCTGCTGCTCGGTCACAGCCGCTCCAACTGTCGCTTGGCCAGATCGGTGATCTCGCGCTCGGAGACCTCACCTCGCGTGTTCGTGATCTCGACGTCCATCACGATGTCCCCGCGGCGGATGATGGCCCGTGCCACGCGCACAGGGTGGTAGCCCGGCTTCGACTTCACGTTGGAGACCCAGGCTCGGCCGTGCTCGTCGGGAACACCGGGCAGGGCGAAGCCGTCGTTGCCCGCGTGCCGCTCGTCGCTCTGATAGCCCGACTGTCCTTGCTGGTGGCGCTCCGCGTCGGACCGGTCGTGGAACTGGAGCAGCCGGACCTCGACGTAATCGTCCTCCCCCTGCTGCCAGCCCGCGGTGGCGATGCGCCGCACGCCGCCCGCGAGGGACAAGAAGCCCAGGGTGGGGCGCTCGTAGTAGTCCGCCGCGAACTCGTCGGGCGACTCGTAGCCGGAGTAGCCGTTCTTCGCGCCGCCCGGAGCCTCCACGAGCTTCTTGGCCAGGTCCTCGTCCGCCTTGTCCCACCGGTTGGCGTTGATGGACCGGTGGCTGGTCGCGTCGTTCGGTGCGACGGGCTTCGGCATGGCCACCCTCTGCTGCGCCAGCGGCGGCAGCGGGGTCGGGGCCCGGTGGTACTGGACCGCGTAGCCGGTGATCGTCCCGGCGAGCACGCCGAGGACGGCCGCGCCCGCGATCAGGAGCGTCGTACGGCCCCGGCCCCGGCGGCGGCGCGGGGCAAGGGCCGGCGCGGGTTCGGCAGCGGGGTCGGGAGCCGCGAGCTCCCCCTCTTTCCGCTGCTCGGGGATGGTGTGTTCGTGTTCCAAGGAAGTCCCCCCACAGGCCTGGATGCGCGGATTCGGATATCCGCGCGTACCCATGACCCGCCCTGGCGAGAACTGGTTGTACGAACCCTTATTACATTTTTATCTCACGGCGTTTCAATCCTCGTGACGCCGCTTTCCATCCAGCTCGTCCCACCACTCGTCGGACTTCGGATCCCCCGAGGGGTCGTCCCACCAGCGGTCTTCCGGCCCGCGCCGGTTCGCGATCACCGCGGCGACCGGCGGGATGACCATGGCGACCACGCACATCGCCACCGCGGCCTCCACCGACCACAGGCGCACGAAGGCCCAGGCGGAGACGAACAGGACCAGGCATCCGCCCATGAGCAGGAAGTAGACGCGTCGGCGCCGGGCGTACATGTCTCCAGGGTAGGAGCAGACGGCACGAAGGGCCGCACCCCGTTCCAGTGGCGTCCAACCCCTGGGGTGCGGCCCTTCGGCCGATCGATCAGGCGATCACAAGTGCGGTACTCAGACCGCGATCGCCACGTCCGTCACGCCGCCGGCCTCGGCGACGACGACCTTGCGGTCCGCCGTGCCGCCCGGGACGAGCGCGCGCAGCGTCCAGGAGCCCTCGGCCGCGTAGAAGCGGAACTGGCCGGTCGCCGAGGTCGGGACCTCGGCGGTGAACTCGCCGGTCGAGTCCAGCAGGCGGACGTAGCCGGACACCGGCTCGCCGCCCTTCGTGATCTGACCCTGGATCGCGGTCTCACCGGGCTTGAGCGTCGCGAGGTCGGGCCCGCCGATCTGTGCTCCACACATGGTCTCTGTCCTGTCCTAGAGAGTGGTTCTGACTACTACGGGCCTACGAGGCCCTGCATGCCCGGCAGGGTTACTTGTTGGCGCCGAGCTCGATCGGCACGCCGACGAGGGAGCCGTACTCGGTCCACGAGCCGTCGTAGTTCTTGACGTTCTTCTGGCCCAGGATCTGGTGGAGCACGAGCCACGTGAGCGCGGAGCGCTCACCGATGCGGCAGTAGGCGATGGTGTCCGTCGACAGGTCGACGCCCTCGGCCTCGTAGAGGGCCTTGAGCTCCTCGTCCGACTTGAAGGTGCCGTCGTCGTTGGCGTTCTTCGACCACGGGATGTTGCGGGCGCTCGGCACGTGGCCGGGGCGCTGCGACTGCTCCTGCGGAAGGTGCGCCGGGGCGAGCAGCTTGCCGGAGAACTCGTCGGGCGACCGGACGTCGACCAGGTTCAGGGAGCCGATCGCGGCCACGACGTCGTCGCGGAAGGCGCGGATCGAGGTGTCCTGGGCCTTGGCCTTGTACTCGGTGGCCGGGCGGTTCGGGACGTCCTTGCCGTCGACCAGGTCGCGGGAGTCGAGCTCCCACTTCTTGCGACCGCCGTCGAGGAGCTTGACGTCCTGGTGGCCGTAGAGCTTGAAGTACCAGAAGGCGTAGGACGCGAACCAGTTGTTGTTGCCGCCGTAGAGGACGACGGTGTCGTCGTTGGAGATGCCCTTGGCGGAGAGGAGCTTCTCAAAGCCCTCCTGGTCCACGAAGTCACGGCGGACCGGGTCCTGGAGGTCGGTCTTCCAGTCGATCCGGACGGCGTTGGTGATGTGGTTCTTGTCGTACGCGGACGTGTCCTCGTCCACCTCGACGATGACGACATTGGCGTCGTTCAGGTGGGCCTCGACCCAGTCGGCGTCTACGAGGACGTCGCTGCGGCTCATGGTGATCTCCTCCGGGGCAGTGTGCGGCGGGGCTGTGCGGGGTGCTGGCGATGCGGGCGGTGCTGCGCACCTGCCGGCTGCGGATGGTGGTGCTGCCGGCTGGTGCGGGCGTGCGTACGTCCGGGTGCACTCGCGGATCCGGTCCGGCACGAAGGGGCGCCAGGGGATCAGGAGGCAGGTGCGGTCACGCGGGAAGGGCCGTCGTCCGGCGCTGGTGGAGCGATGCGCTCACACGTCACATGGATCGACAGAGCATGGCGGCGACGCGACACAGGTCTACTGCCCGCCGCTTCGTGAGGTCCGCCTGCTGATGCTTCATAGCCATGGATCGTAGGGACGAAACGGCCGCTCTGTCACCGGCGTGTCATATTCCGAGACAGGATCGTCCGAATACTGGGATCGAAACGGGGTGAGCGGCCGCCGCGCCGCCCACCGGGCCCCTCGTACGGCCCGTCCTTCTGCGGATCGGACCGCACCGTCTCACGATCCGGCCAGCACCACGTCCTTGCCGCCCAGCGTGAGGTGCACACCGGCCTCGTCCGAGGTCAGGGCCGACAGGTGCAGGCCGGCGGGCAGCCCGCCGTCGAGGTCGCGCTCGAAGTCGGTCTTCTTGCGGACCAGCTTCTCGACCCCGGGGATCCCCTCGCCCGGCACCTCGTCGGCGCGCACCCGGACGATCTTCCCGCCCTTGCCGTCCTTCGCGTCCTCCAGGGTGATGGTCGACACCACGCTGCGCGTCAGCGACTTGCCGAGGACGTCCACCGCCGCCGACACCCGCACCTTGTTCGGGGCCCCGCCGTACGACAGGGTCGCGCCGGTCTGCGAGGCGGCGGTCAGGTCCGCGTACGTGATGAGGCCGGTGCCCTCGGCCCGCTCGGCGGTGCCGCCGCTGTAGTCCCCGTTCAGCTTCACACCGCGGAAGGTGGCGTCGAGCTCGCTGAGCCGCGTCTTGCGGCCCTCCGCGGCCAGCTCGACACCCCGGAGCCGCAGGTCGACCCGGTCCAGGTCGTGGCTCAGCGCCTGGGTCAGGAACGGGAACCCGTCGATCTCCACCTCCGAGGTGCCGGCCAGCCCCTGCCGGGCCTGGATCCGGTCGGCCAGCCGGTTCTCGGCGTAGCTCACCGCCCACCGGTCGGCCCCCACGAACAGGGCTCCCAGAACCACCCCGATGATCACAATGGCGCGCAGGAAACGCACGTGCCCTCCCCCTACTTGTCGGTACGTGCGTTCTAGTTGACCATGCGCCCGTCAAGCGGGGCTCAGCCCACCACCCGGCCGATCAGGTAGACGGCGGGGGCCGCGGCCGCCAGCGGCAGCGCGACACCGGCCGTCATGTGGACGAACTTCGACGGGTAGTCGTACGCCGCCACCCGCAGCCCGATCAGCGCGCACACCCCGGCGACGAGCCCGAGCAGCGCACCGCCGCCCACCCCGGCTCCGGCCAGCGGCCCGACGGCGATGCCCGAACCGGCGGCCGCGGCCAGCGAGACGCCGACGGAGGGCGCGGTCGGCAGCGGCAGGGCGCGGGCGAAGACGGCCACCGCGACGGCGGCCGCCCCGACGGTGACGGCCGCGGTGTCCGCGGCCAGGTAGCCGGCGCAGACGATGGCCAGGGCGGCCGAGGCCACCGAGGCCATCAGGCCGTACATCCGCTCGTCGGGGTCGGCGTGGCTGCGCAGCTGGAGGACCAGGGTCAGCACCACCCAGGCTCCGAGCGTGCCGATGATCGCGCCCGGTCCGTACGCCTCGTCCACCGCGAGCACCGCCGCGTCGGCGACGAGCGCTCCGGCGAAGGCCAGCGCGATGCCCTGGCGGGCGGGCCACATGCCGTTGAGGCGGAACCAGCCGGCCGCGGTGAGCCCCTGGAGCAGGATCAGCGGCAGGAGCAGGGCGTAGTGGCCGACGGCCGCCGCCGCGGCGATCAGCACTCCGAGGACGGCGGTCAGTATCGCGGGCTGCGGACCCGGGTCGATGATCGGCGACCGGCCCTCGGCACGGGCCTGCGCCGGGTCGACGGCGCGCAGGGTGTTGCCGCCGAGGGTGGGCGGGGAGTACTCCGGCTCCTCACCGGCGGCCTCCGACGGGCCGGGCGCCGCGGGCCGGACGGGCTGCACGGGCTGTACGGGCTCGGCAGCCACCGGCGGCAGGTACGCCGTCTGCTCGGCCGCGGGCTCCGCAGCCACCGGCGGCAGGTACGCCGTCTGCTCGGCCGCGGGCTCGGCGGCCACGGGCGGCAGGTAGGCGGTCTGCTCGGCCGCGGGCTCGGCAGCGGCCACGGGCGGCAGGTACGCCGTCTGCTCGGCCGCGGGCTCCGCAGCCACCGGCGGCAGGTACGCCGTCTGCTCGGCCGCGGGCTCCGCGGCCTGCGGCGGGAGGTACGCGGGGGTCTCGGCCCAGCCCCCGGCGGGCGCCGGGGCCGGGGCCTCGTCGCGGAACCAGCCCTCGGGGGCGGCCGGCTGCTGCACGGATCCACCGGCGCCGTGGCCGGAGCCCGGGCCGGGGTACGGCGGCAGGTACGCGGTCTGCTCGGCGGCCGGGGCCGGCTGCGACCAGTCCTGGGCCGGAGCGGGCGCCGGAGCCGGGACCTCGTCACGGAACCAGCCCTCGGGAGCGGGCGCGGCGGGCGCCGCGGGCGGCGGATAGCCGCCCTGCCCGGCGGCCGGCGCCTCGTCGCGGAACCAGCCCTCGGGCGCGACGGGCTGCCCGGGCACCCCGCCCAGCGGCGGATGCACCGGCTGATACCCGGTGTCCCAGGTGTCGGACTGCCAGGTCTGGGTCCCGTACGGGTCCTGGTACTGCTGCTGCGGCCGGTCCTGCGACTGCTGCTGGTTCTGCTGCTGCAGTTCGTACTGCTGCTGCTCGTACCGCTGCCGCTCGTACTGCTGCTGTTCGTACCGCTGCTGTTCCTCGGGCGTGCTCATCGGCTCCCGCTCACCCGCCCGCGAACGGCGGGAGCACCTCGACGGTGCCCCCCTCGGTCAGCAGGACGGCATCGTGCGGGCGCTTGCCCACGGGCTCGTCGTTCACCAGGAAGGAGCAGCGCAGCAGGACCCGGGTCAGTTCCCCGGGGTGGCGTTCCCGCACGGCGTCGAGCGCCTCGGCCAGGGTGCGCGCCGAGTACGGCTCCTCCGCAGTCTTGGCCGCGGCCTTGGCCGCCGCCCAGTAGCGGATGGTTCCGGTTGCCACTGCAGCTCCTATCGTCGGCTCTCTACCGTCGGCCTCCATGATGACGCCTCCGCGCCTCCGCATCGGTGTGCCTCCGCGCGCCCCGGGTGCGCCCCGGGGGCCGCCCGTACCGCCCGGCGGGCCGCCGATCCGGTGAAACCGGGGCATAATCCCGGCCGCCCCGGGGACACGCCCCCAGGTCAGGGGCGTGGCGGGAACCACAGAAGTGGACCCGGCGGAGACCTCGGCCGGGCGAGGGCCGTGAGCTATTCTGCTGGCGAGAGGATCCGGGCAATGTTGCCCCCGGGTCCTTTTGTGCTTTCAGCACGTTGAACGAACCGAGAACAGTGGTCTCCATCCGGGCCTCAGGGCGCGGGGCCCGCATGGAGACCGGCAGAGTCACCCGCGTCACCGTACGAAGCAGTACCGCGCACGTCCTCGACGGGACCGAGGAGGAACCGACGTGATGGACCAGCGATCCGTGCAGAACCGCCCGACCCGGGCAGGTGGTCAGGCATGAGCTCTCTTCTGCTGCTGACCAACGCCCTGCAGCCGTCCGCCGAGGTGCTGCCCGCCCTCGGCCTGCTGCTGCACAACGTCAGGGTGGCCCCCGCCGAGGGCCCGGCGCTCGTGGACACCCCGGGCGCCGACGTCATCCTCGTGGACGGCCGCCGCGACCTGCCGCAGGTGCGCTCCCTGTGCCAGCTGCTCCGCTCCACCGGTCCGGGCTGTCCGCTGATCCTGGTCGTGACCGAGGGCGGCCTCGCCGCCGTCACCGCCGACTGGGGCATCGACGACGTGCTCCTGGACACCGCCGGTCCCGCCGAGGTCGAGGCACGGCTGCGGCTGGCCACCGGCCGCCAGCAGCTGGGCTCGGACGACTCCCCGATGGAGATCCGCAACGGCGACCTGTCCGTGGACGAGGCGACCTACTCGGCGAAGCTGAAGGGCCGGGTCCTGGACCTCACCTTCAAGGAGTTCGAGCTGCTCAAGTACCTCGCGCAGCACCCGGGCCGGGTCTTCACGCGGGCGCAGCTGCTGCAGGAGGTCTGGGGCTACGACTACTTCGGCGGCACCCGGACGGTCGACGTCCACGTACGGCGGCTGCGCGCGAAGCTCGGCCCCGAGCACGAGTCGCTGATCGGTACCGTCCGCAACGTCGGCTACCGCTTCGTCACGCCGGAGAAGGTCGAGCGGGCGGCGGCCGAGGCCGCGGCCCAGGCGGCGGCGAAGGTGGCCGCCCAGGCGGCCGCGCAGACCACCGCACAGGCCGGGGCACAGACCACCACCGCGTAAGACCTGGCACGGGCACGGGCGCGCGCGGGCCACCGCGGAGGTCCGCGCGCGCCCGCGCACAGGTCCGTGCACAAGCCCGCGCACGGCCCCGCGCGCGCATCACCCGGTCGGCCGAAGATCCTGTGAGCATCCACTCCGCAGGAGGCCCTGCCCAGCGGGAGGTCACCCCGCGTAGACTTCCGCGCGTGGCCAAGGTGACGCGGGATGACGTGGCGCGACTTGCGGGTACCTCTACCGCCGTCGTGAGCTACGTCATCAACAACGGACCCCGGCCGGTTGCCCCGGCCACGCGCGAGCGTGTACTCGCCGCGATCAAGGACCTGGGCTACCGCCCGGACCGGGTCGCCCAGGCGATGGCGTCGCGGCGCACCGACCTCATAGGCATGATCGTCCCCGACGCCCGTCAGCCGTTCTTCGCGGAGATGGCGCACGCGGTCGAGCAGGCCGCCGCCGAGCGCGGGAAGATGGTGCTCGTCGGCAATTCCGACTACCGCACCGAGCGCGAGGTCCATTACCTGCGGGCCTTCCTCGGCATGCGGGTCTCCGGCCTCATCCTGGTCAGCCAGGGCATGAGCGAGCAGGCCGCCAGCGAGATCGAGGCCTGGGACGCCCGGGTCGTGCTGCTGCACGAGCGGCCCGAGGCGATCGACGACGTCGCCGTCATCACGGACGACATCGGCGGCGCCCAGATGGCGACCCGGCACCTGCTGGAGCACGGCCACGCGTACGTCGCCTGCATCGGCGGGGTCGAGAACACCCCGTCGGTCGGCGACCCGGTGGCCGACCACGTCGAGGGCTGGCGCCGGGCCATGCTGGAATCCGGCCGTTCGGTCGAGGGCCGGCTCTTCGAGGCCCCGTACAACCGGTACGACGCCTACCGGGTGGCCCTCGAGGTCCTGTCCGGACCGGACCGTCCGCCGGCGATCTTCTGCGCCACGGACGACCAGGCCATCGGCGTGCTCCGGGCGGCCCGCGAGCTGCGGATCGACGTACCGGGCGAGCTCGCCGTCGCGGGTTTCGACGACGTGAAGGAGGCGGCCCTCACGGACCCGCCGCTGACCACGATCGCCTCGGACCGGCCGGCGATGGCCCGTGCGGCGGTGGACCTCGTCCTCGACGACGCCGTGCGCGTGGCGGGAAGCCGCCGCGAACGCCTGAAGCAGTTCCCGTCGGCCTTGGTGATCCGCCGCTCCTGCGGCTGCCGCTAGGGCCTGTCCGGCGGATCAGGGTCGGATGGGTCGCGGCGTCTGGTGCGGTGCATCGCAAGGCGCCGGAGCGTCCTGATAGCGGAGCTATTGGGGCGTTTCGGCAACGCGGCGAGGTGCCGCACCAGACGCCGCGACCCCGGCCATGATCCGCCGGACAGGCCCTAGCCTCCGGCGGTCAGCGGTGGGACCGGCCCGGGCCCGTCCGCCCCGGGCCCGTCCGCCGGGGGCTCCGTCCCGGACAGCCTGAGGCAGCCCGCACCTTCGGGCCGCGGTAGAACCCGGCAGCGGAGCCCGCAGACCCAACGCGGCCTTATAACGGGCATACGCGGTTCTGTCGGGCTTCTCAGGCCAGACTCAGGAAGCTCTCATCATCCGCGGACAGAGTCATAGCCATGAACGAGAGCTTCCGCCGCGAAGGCGAGTACCCGCAAGAGCACCGCCCGACCCCGGCCGGGGCGGCCTACCCGCCGCCGCCCTCGTACCCGCCCGCCGCACCCGGCTGGCACGAAGCGCACGAACCCCTGGTCATCCGGGGCGAGACCGTCCCCGCGGCCCCCGACACCGCTCCCCCGGCCCGCCACCGCGCCAAGAAGCCCGTCGCCCTCATCGCCGCCGTGGCCCTCGCCGCGGCCGTGGTCGGCGGCGGCACCGCGGCCGCCGTCCAGCAGCTGATGGGCGGTTCGGGCGGCACCGGGGGCGGCGGTGTCAACGGCACCAACGTCTCCCAGTCCTACACCGGCACCGTCTCCGGCGTCGCGGAGCAGAACAGCCCCTCCGTGGTCCGCATCGACACCCGCACCGGCTCCGGCCAGGGCACCGGCTCCGGCATCGTCATCACCGCCGACGGCGAGATCGTCACCAACAACCACGTCATCAGCGGCGCCTCCGAGATCCAGGTGACGATGAGCGACGGCAAGAAGTACACCGCCAAGGTCGTCGGCACCGACCCCGAAAAGGACCTCGCCCTGATCAAGCTGCAGGGCGCCAGCGGCCTCAAGCCCGCCAAGCTCGGCGACTCCGACAGCCTCAAGGTCGGCGACCAGGTCGTCGCCATCGGCTCCCCCGACCGCCTCACCGGCACCGTCACCAGCGGCATCGTCTCCGCCCTCGAACGCGAGGTGAACGTCGCCAAGCCGGAGCAGCAGTCCCCGCAGCGGCAGGGCGACGGCTGGCCCTTCTCGTACGGCGGCCAGCAGTTCAACGGGAAGACCGGCTCGGACACGGCCTCGTACAAGGCCATCCAGACGGACGCCTCCCTCAACCCCGGCAACTCGGGCGGCGCCCTGTTCAACATGAACGGCGAGATCGTGGGCATGCCCTCGGCGATCTACTCCCCCAACAGCGGCGGCGACGCCGGCAGCGTGGGCCTCGGCTTCGCCATCCCGGTCAACACCATCAAGGCCGACCTCGACTCCCTGCGCAAGGGCGGCCCCGGCGGCACGGGCTCCGGCGGCGACAGCGGCAACAGCGGCAACAGCGGCGGCGGCAACAACGCCCTCAACGGCTTCGGCACCTCGTACTAGCGCTGCGGGCACCGCACCGGCCCGCCGTGCGAGGCTGGGAGACGCCCGCCCGCACCGAACACCACCCAGGGGGACCACCCGTGCAGTCCACCGAAGGCGACCAGCACCGCATCCTCGTCGTCGACGACGAGCCGGCCGTCCGCGAGGCCCTGCGCCGCAGCCTCGCCTTCGAGGGGTACGCCGTCCAGACCGCCGTCGACGGGATCGACGCCCTCGACAAGGCCGCCTCGTACGCCCCCGACCTGATCGTCCTCGACATCCAGATGCCCCGGATGGACGGCCTGACGGCCGCCCGCCGGCTGCGCGCCGCGGGCGGCACCACCCCGATCCTGATGCTCACCGCCCGCGACACCGTCGGCGACCGCGTCACCGGCCTCGACGCGGGCGCCGACGACTACCTCGTCAAGCCCTTCGAGCTCGACGAGCTGTTCGCCCGCGTCCGCGCCCTGCTGCGCCGCAGCTCCTACGCCGCCCCGCAGGCGGGCGACGACGGCCCCGAGGACGCGCTGACCTTCGGCGACCTGCGCATGGACCTGGCCACCCGCGAGGTCACCCGGGCCGGACGCCCGGTGGAGCTGACCCGTACCGAGTTCACCCTGCTGGAGATGTTCCTCGCGCACCCGCGCCAGGTCCTGACCCGCGAGCAGATCCTCAAGACCGTCTGGGGCTTCGACTTCGAACCCAGCTCCAACTCCCTGGACGTGTACGTGATGTACCTGCGCCGCAAGACCGAGGCCGGCGGCGAGCCCCGCCTGGTCCACACCGTGCGCGGGGTGGGCTACGTACTGCGCGCCGGCGAGAGCGGTCCCGAGTGAGCCCCGCCGCCAGATTCCGCGCCCTGCCGCTGCGCTCCCGCCTCGCGCTGCTGGTCACGGTCGCGGTGGCACTGGCCGTGGCGGCCGTCGCCGCGGTGTCCTGGGTGATGGTGCGCACCCAGCTCCGCGACCAGCTGGACAGCTCGCTGCGCGCCACCAACGCGGGCGCCCAGGCCAACCAGGTGTTCGACGCCTTCGGCGGCTGCGTGTCCGGCGAGGCGCTGCCGGAGCGGCCCGCGAACAACCTCAGCGCGCAGGTGCAGATCGTCCTGCCGGACGGCAGGACCTGCTGGGTCGACGGCAAGAACACCCTGCAGGCCACCGACATCGACCGGCAGGTCGCCCAGCGCCTGCGCGGCCCGGCCCTCTACGACTCGACGACCTCCGACGGCGTCCCGGTGCGCGTCTACACCCAGCCCGCCCTGGTGAACCGGCAGCTCGCCGCGCTGTCCGTGGCCAAGCCGCTCGCCGACGTCGACAAGCCGCTGTCCACGCTGGCCTGGGTGCTGCTGCTGGTCTCCGGCATCGGCGTGGTCGGCGCGGGCGCGGCCGGGCTGTGGGTGGCCCGGACCGGGCTGCGGCCCGTCGACGAACTGACCGGCGCCGTCGAGCACATCGCCCGCACCGAGGACCTCACCGTCCGCATCCCCGACGAGGGCGACGACGAGATCGCCCGGCTGTCGCGGTCCTTCAACTCCATGACGGCCGCCCTCGCCTCCTCCCAGGACCGGCAGGCCCAGCTGATCGCCGACGCCGGGCACGAGCTGCGCACCCCGCTGACCTCGCTGCGGACCAACATCGAACTGCTGGCGCGCAGCGAGGACACCGGCCGGGCCATCCCGCCCGAGGACCGCAAGGAGCTGCTGGCCTCGGTGAAGGCGCAGATGACGGAACTCGCCGCGCTGATCGGCGACCTCCAGGAGCTGTCGCGCCCCGACGCCGTCTCCCCCGGCCCGCTCGAGGTGGTGGCCCTGCACGAGATCGCCGGGGCCGCGCTGTCCCGGGCCCGGCTGCGCGGTCCGGAGCTGGAGTTCAGCTCGTCCCTGGAGCCCTGGTACGTACGGGGCGAGGCGGCCGCGCTGGAGCGGGCGGTGGTCAACGTCCTGGACAACGCGGTGAAGTTCAGCCCGCCGGGCGGTGCGGTGGAGGTGACGCTGCGGGCCGGTGAGCTGCGCGTACGGGACCACGGTCCCGGCATCCCGGCCGAGGACCTCCCGCACGTCTTCGAACGGTTCTGGCGCTCGCCCTCGGCCCGCGCCCTGCCCGGCAGCGGCCTCGGCCTGTCGATCGTGGCCCGTACGGTGGCCCGCGCGGGCGGCAGCGCCGAGCTGCGGGCGGCGGCCGGCGGCGGCCCGGGGGCGGAGGCGGTGCTCCGCATCCCGGGGGCGCCCTCCCCGCCACCGCCCGCGGCCTCAGTTGTGCCGGATCAGTGAGGCGACCAGGCCGGAGCGGGTGTTGGGGAAGTCCATCGGGACGATTCCCAGCCCGGTCCGGCCGGCCATCTCCCCGCCGTCGACGAAGCCGTGCACCTGCGGGCCCAGCCGGTCGGAGTTCCAGCGCGGCGGCATGTAGGCCGCGGTGCTGACGTAGTTCACGAAGAGCTTGCCGGGCTGCTGGACGGCCTTGCGGAAGTGGTTCTCGATCCGGCCGCGCTTGGCGAAGGGCTCGGTGTTGTAGTCGTCCTGGATGTCGAAGACGTTGCCGTCGCCGTAGCGCAGGCCGGGCAGTCCGGCGTTGTCGGCGAGCAGGACCACCTTGCCGCGGGCCTGGCCGAGCGTGGGCAGGGTGTCGGCGATCCGGAACAGCGGGCGCCAGCCGCGGTGGTCGAGGTAGTCGTCGAAGACCGCGCGGAAGGTGGCGTCGCTGTCGGTGGAGTACTCCTGCTTGACGCGCATCAGGACGGTCTCGGAGGGGCGCGCCGCGAGGAAGTTCCAGCAGGCGGCGAGCACGTCGCCGAACATCAGGTCCTGGAAGAAGGCCGCGTGGTGGATGGCGAAGGAGCCGCCCGTGACCCGGCAGCGGACGTCGAGGAAGCGGATGCCGGAGTCGAGCTGCTGGGCGATCGAGGTGTTCTGGCAGGCGACGTAGAGGCCGCCCTTGGTGGCGCCGGAGTCGTGGGTGCCGGGGATGGTCATCCGCTGGAGGGGCGTGGCGTCGCCGAGGCCCGCCATCCAGTCCTGGGTGCCGAGCGCGGCGGCCGCGGCGGGTGGCGCTCCGAGCCCGACGGCCGCGCCCGCGGCCAGTGCTCCGGCCAGAAACGTCCGCCGGTCCAGTCCCGTGCCCATGCCCATGTCCGCCCCTTTGCCGACCCAGTGGTGGGACCGGATTATGGCGTGCGGAACCAGCCTTTACTACCCGCCGGTAGAGCCGAACTTCGAGACAACGTCCTTGAAAATCAGGCGAGTTGGGACAGACCCCGGCACTAGTCCGCCAGCAGCTCCGCCATCGTTCGCAGCCCCCGGGCGATCGCCTGCCCGTCGGGCGTGTGCTCCGGGTCGGTCAGGTGCTGGACCATCACGCCGGTCAGCAGCGCGATGTGCACCGACCCGAGGGCCCGTACGTCCTCCTCGGTGACCGCGTCCTCGGGCACCCCGCGCAGCTGCGCGGCCACCACGCGCCGGGACCGGCGCTGGCCCTCGGCCAGGGTGGCGAGCAGTTCGGGCGAGGACTGCGCGTGCACGAAGGCCTCGATGTTGGCGATCCACAGCCAGCGCATGTCGCCGAAGTCCCGGATCTTGCGGTCCCATGTGTCGGCGTAGCGCTCCGAGGCGGTGGCGCCCTGGCCGGCGAGCCGTCCGGAGCCCGCGGCCCACTCGTCCATCGCGGCGAAGAGCGCCTGGTTGAGCAGGGCCTCGCGCGAGCCGAAGTGGTAGCCGATCGCGGCCATGCTGACCTTCGACGCCGTGGCGATGTCGCGCACGGTCGTGCGGAGGTACCCCTTCTCCTCAAGGCAGCGCCGGGCTCCGGCCAGCAGGTCCTCGCGATTTCCCATGGCGGGATCGTATCCGCGCCAGGATTTGGGCAAGCGCCCTATACGAACGTATTGCACGCTTGCCCAAATCCTGGCAGGGTGGAACCACCGCAAGATCCACGGGCCCCCGGGAGGCACGAGCCATGCGCCACGAGCTGAAGATCGACGACCGCACCCTCTCCTACCTGGACTTCGGAGGCACCGGCCGCCCGCTGCTCGCCCTGCACGGCGGCCTCTCCGAAGCGGCCGCCTACACCGGCCTCGCCGCCGCACTCGGCGACGACTGGCGGGTCATCGCCCCCGACCAGCGCGGCCACGGCGACTCCGACCGCACCCCCGCCTACGACCGCGAGGGCTACGTCGGCGACGCCGCCACCCTGCTCGACCACCTCGGCCTCGGCGCCCCGGTACCCGTACTCGGCTTCTCCCTCGGCGGCACCAACGCCTACCACCTGGCCGCCGCCCGCCCCGACCTCGTCTCCGCACTGATCATCGTCGACTCCCCCGTGGAGGTCGTCCGCAAGGACGGCCCGGACCCCTGGGCCTTCCTCCACGACCTCCCGTACACCGCGCCGACCCGCGAGGAACTCATCACCGCCCTCGGCCCGATGGGCCCCACCTACGCCCCCGCACTGCGCCCCGAAGGCACCGGCTGGCGGCTGCCGTTCCACCCGCAGGACACCCTGGCCACCCTCGCCGGCGCCTACGGCGACCGCTGGGACGTCTGGCTCGCCAGCCACTGCCCGGCGCTGCTCATCCACGGCCTGCGCAGCCAGGCCCTCTCCCGCGAGCAGGCCGACGCCATGGTCGCCCGGCGGCCCGGAACCTCGTACACCGCACTCGACACCGAGCACTTCGTGCCCTTCCAGGACCCCGAGGGCTTCCACCGGGCCGTCCGCACCTACCTCGCCACCCTCTAGGGACCGCGAAAACGCCGAAGGGGCGGCGGGCCGTCGGGCCCACCGCCCCTCCGGGCGCGCTACACAGGTGTGGCGGGTACTACTTGATGACCGTGATCCGGTCCGCCGCCGGCGGCACGATCGGGTTCTCCGCCGTCGACTTGCCCAGGTAGGCGTTGAAGCAGTCCAGGTCGGGCGCACCGACCAGCTTGTTCTTGTGCTCCTTCAGGACGGTGAAACCGTCACCGCCGCCCGCGAGGAACTCGTTCATCGCGACCCGGTAGGTCCTGGCGGGGTCGATCGCCGCACCGTTCAGCTTCACCGAGTCCACGACGATGCGGTCCGCACCGGCCTTGGTCATGTCGAGGGTGTACGTGAAGCCCTTCGACACCTGGAGGATCTTCGGGTTCGCACCGTTGACCGGACCGCTCACCTGCTGCTGGAGCGCGGTGATCAGCTGCGCGCCCGTCAGGTCCACGATGTTCATCATGTTGTTGAACGGCTGCACCGTGTAGGACTCGCCGTACGTCACCACACCGTCGCCCTCGTCCCCGGAGGCCTTGTAGGCCAGGTCGGCACGGATGCCGCCCGGGTTCATGATGGCCAGCTGCGCGCCGCCCTTGTCGGCCGGAGCCAGCGCCTCGAGCTGCGCGTCGGCGATCAGGTCGCCGAGCGGCTTCTCCGGCGCCTCCGAACCGCGGCCCGGGATGTCGGCGGAGATGAAGCCCTGCGGACGGTTCGCGATCGGGGCCGCGAGCGCGTTCCAGCGCTGGATCAGCTCGGTCATGTCCGGGGCCTTGGGCTGGTCCCGGGTGACGACCTTGTTGACCGGCTTCGGCGAGCGGACCGGCGTACGGACGATGTCCTTGGTCTGCCGGTCGTAGGTCAGCGTGGTGTCCGTGAACAGCCGGCCGTAGGAGGCGGCCGAGGTCACCATGCGCGGGTTGCCCGCCGGGTCCGGGATGTTGCAGGCGTACGCCTGGTGCGTGTGCCCGGTGACCAGCGCGTCGACCTTCGGGTCGAGGTTCTTGGCGATGTCCACGATGGGGCCGGAGATGCCGGCGCCCGCACCCGGGACGTCACAGTCGTAGTTGTACGCACCGCTCGCGGGCAGACCGCCCTCGTGGATCAGCGCGACGATCGACTTCACGCCCTGCTTGTTCAGCTCGGCGGCGTACTTGTTGATCGACTCGACTTCGTCCTCGAACTTCAGGCCCTTGACGCCCTCGGCCGTGACGACGTCCGGAGTGCCCTCCAGGGTGACGCCGATGAAGCCGATCTTCACGTCCCCCTTCTTCCAGATGAAGGTCGGGTTCATCATCGGACGCTTGGTCTTCAGGTCCGTGACGTTCGCGGCGAGGAACGGGAACTCGGAGCCCGTGAACTCCTTGCCCGGCTCGAAGCAGCCCTCGACCGGGTGGCAGCCGCCGTACGCCATGCGGCGCAGCTCGGCCCTGCCCTCGTCGAACTCGTGGTTGCCGACCCCGGTGACGTCCAGGTCGAGCTTGTTCAGCGCCTCGATGCTCGGCTCGTCGTGGAAGAGCCCCGACAGCATCGGGCTGCCGCCGATCATGTCGCCCGCCGCGGCGGTGACGGAGTACTCGTGGCCCTTGCGGGCCTCGCGCAGGCTGGTGGCGAGGTACTCGACACCGCCCGCGGGTATGGCCTTGGTGGTGCCGTCGGCCTGACGTTCGCTCACGTTGCCGGAGGAGCCCTGCGGGGGCTCGAGCGTGCCGTGGAAGTCGTTGAACGACAGCAGCTGCACATCGACGGTCCCGCTCTTGGCGGCACCGCCACCACTCGCGGCCCCGGCCGGCAGAGCGGCGGCGACCATCGCCCCGGCCCCGACCGAGACGGCGAGAGCGGTGAGGGTCAACCGGCGGATGCGGCGGTGCCGTTGTGGCGTCGCTGACATTTAGTCCCCTTTGTGGACAGCGAGACAAACTTGGGAGGTCCGCCGCAGCCTATTGTCAACGCGCGTAGCACGACAGGGGGTATCGGGTATCGAGGTGGTTACGCGCAGAAGACGGACCGCTGCCCGGGGCCGCACCCGCCGGGCCGCCCGCCGCGGTCGTAGGCTCAAGGCATGACTGACGCAGCAGCGGCCCTGGAGCCGGGACGGCAGATTGAGACCCTCGACGAGCTGACGGAGGAACAGGCCGCGGCCGTCCTCACCCTGATCGAGGACGCCGCACGCACCGACGGCACCACCGCCGTGTCCGAACAGGGCCGCCTCCAGCTGCGCGGCGGGCCGCGCGAGGGCATCCGGCACTTCCTGCTCACCGAGGGCGGCCGGCTCTGCGGATACGGGCAACTGGAGGACACCGACCCGGTGGAGGCGCCCGCCGCCGAGCTCGTCGTCCACCCTGCGCTGCGCGGCCGCGGCCACGGCCGGGCCCTGGGCTCGGCCCTGCTGGCCGCCTCCGGCAAGCGGATCCGGGTATGGGCCCACGGCGGCAAATCGGCCGCCCGGCACCTGGCCCAGGTGCTCGGGCTGACCCTCTTCCGCGAGCTGCGCCAGCTGCGCCGGCCGCTCGGGCCGGACGCGCCGGCGCTGCCCGAGCCGGTGCTCCCGGCCGGCGTGACGGTCCGCACCTTCGTGCCCGGCGCGGACGACACGGCCTGGCTCGCGGCGAACGCGGCCGCCTTCGCCCACCACCCCGAACAGGGCGCGCTGACGCAGCGGGACCTGAACGACCGGATCGCGCAGCCGTGGTTCGACGCGGCGGGCTTCTTCCTCGCCGAGCGCGCCGGGGAGCTGGTCGGCTTCCACTGGACGAAGGTCCACGCCGCCGAGCAGCTGGGCGAGGTCTACGTGGTCGGCGTCCGGCCGGGCGCACAGGGCGGCGGCCTCGGCAAGGCCCTCACCGCGATCGGCCTCCGCCACCTCGCCGCGTCGGGCCTCCCGACGGCCATGCTCTACGTCGACGCCGACAACCCGGCGGCCCTGGCCGTCTACGAGGGCCTGGGCTTCACCACCCACGAGGTAGACCTGATGTACCGCACGGAAAGCTGAGCCGTCGGGGCCCGGCAGGGCTGACGAGACCGGGGCCTTGTCGGAGGCTTGCCCCGCCGAAGGCGCAGGGCGGGGCCCTTGTCGGAAGTGCGGGGCGGGGGCCTTGTCGGAGGCTTGCCTCGCCGAAGGTGTGGGGCGGGGTCCCTCCGGAGTGTCTCCTCGGCTCGCGCACGAAGCCACGGCTACGAAACCCGAACCAGGGTTGCGCGCTCGTCCTGCGGGGACCCTCCTACGCGCCCCCACCCCACCCCAGGCTCCGCAACCCAAGCCGAAGCACCGCCCACCCCAACCTCCCCACCCCCAGCCTCCGCAAGACAAGGGGGCATGGGGCCGAACCGGGCGACCGCCCCGCCCGCGCGCTCCGCAAGCCAATGGGCGCATGGCTGCAACGGGGTATCCGCAGAGCGGGCACCCGCCCCTAGGCTCCGCAAGCCAAGGGTATGAGGCCGAACCGGGCGACCGCCCCACCCCCGGGCTCCGCGAGCCAAGGGGCAACGGGGCCTTGCCTCACGACCGACCCACCCCAGGCTCCGTAAGCCGAGGAGTGTGGGACCGAACCGGCCCCGGCCCAGCGCCCCGCCCCCCACCCCCAGGCTCCGCAAGCCGAGGGGCCGGGGGCCGAACCGGGCGACCGACCCACCCCAGGCTCCGCAAGCCGAGGGGCCGGGGGGCGAACCAGGCGGCCGGCCCACCCGCTCCCGGCTCCGTAAGCCGAGGAGGGTGGGGCCGGGGCCGGGAGCCCTCGTAGCCTGGGTGGCGGGGTTCGTGAGGCGAGGGGGGTGGGGCCGTGTAGGGGGGTCCCCGCAGGACGAGCGCGCAACCGGGGGCCAGCGCTTCGCAGCCGTGGCTTCGTGCGCGAGCCGAGGAGACACCCCGGAGGGGCCCCGCGCCCCTCGGCTCACGAAGCCCGGCCCCCCACCAGCCCCACCGCACCCGAGCCCTCCGCACACCGGCCCACCCCGGCGCACAACCCCCCGGCCAAGCCCCAGCCGCAGGCGCCGTGCACCACCCCGGACCCGGGAAGCCACGCGCCATTAACCAGCCATTCAGACGCACTTGCGAACCTCCCCGCATGCAGCCCCGACTCCGACTGACGGCCGACACTTCCGACGCGCCTGTCCTCCCGCTTGCGCGGAAGAATGGAGTCATGAGCCACAAGCCCAGCGCCGGCCCCACCGAGGTCCCCGCCCAGCACCCGTCCCACACGTCCGCCGCGCCCGCGGGATCGGCCCCCGCGGGATCGGCCCCCGCGGGATCGGCCTCCGCGGGATCCTCCTCCTCGGGCAGAGCCGCCGCAGGCCCGGCCCCCGCAGGCCCGGCCGCCGCAGGCCCGGCCGCCGCAGGCCCGGCCGCCGCAGGCCCGGCCGCCGCAGGCTCGGCCGCCGCAGGCTCGGCCCCCACGGGAACCCCGGGCAACATGGCCGTCACCGGAGCCCACGCGCGCATAGGTTCCATCAGCGCGCACCGCCCGCACGTCGACCTCGAGCCCGATCTCGACGCCGACCTGGACGCCTACGACGACAAGGACGGCGGAGAGCTGCCGCCCGGCCGCTTCCTCGACCGGGAGCGCAGCTGGCTCGCCTTCAACGAGCGGGTGCTGGAGCTCGCCGAGGATCCGACGACGCCCCTCCTGGAGCGCGCCAACTTCCTGGCGATCTTCGCGAGCAACCTCGACGAGTTCTTCATGGTCCGCGTCGCCGGCCTCAAGCGCCGCATCGCGACCGGCGTCGCCACCCGTTCGGCCTCAGGCCTCCAGCCCCGTGAGGTGCTGGACCTGATCTGGACCCGCTCGCGCGAGCTCATGGCCCGGCACGCCGCCTGCTTCCAGCAGGACATCTCCCCGGCCCTGGCCGAGGAGGGCGTCCACCTGATCCGCTGGCCGGACCTCACCGAGAAGGAGCAGGCGCGCCTCTTCACCCTGTTCCGCAACCAGATCTTCCCGGTGCTGACCCCGCTGGCCGTCGACCCCGCGCACCCGTTCCCGTACATCTCCGGCCTCTCCCTGAACCTGGCCGTGGTCGTGCGCAACCCGGTCAGCGGTCACCGCCACTTCGCCCGGGTCAAGGTCCCGCCGCTCCTCTCCCGCTTCCTGGAGGCCTCCCCGCAGCGCTACGTCCCGCTTGAGGACGTCATCGCCGCGCACCTGGAGGAGCTGTTCCCCGGCATGGAGGTGCTCGCGCACCACATGTTCCGCGTGACCCGCAACGAGGACCTCGAGGTGGAGGAGGACGACGCCGAGAACCTTCTCCAGGCCCTGGAGAAGGAGCTCATGCGGCGCCGCTTCGGCCCGCCGGTGCGCCTGGAGGTCGAGGAGTCCATCGACCCGGGCATCCTGGACCTGCTGGTACAGGAGCTGAAGGTCAACCCGTCCGAGGTGTACCCGCTGCCCGGCCCGCTGGACCTGACGGCCCTGTTCGGGATCGCCTCGCTGGACCGGCCCGAGCTGAAGTACCCGAAGTTCGTCGCCGGCACGCACCGGGACCTGGCCGAGGTCGAGTCGGCGTCCGCGCCGGACATCTTCGCCGCGCTGCGCGAGCGGGACGTGCTGCTGCACCACCCGTACGACTCCTTCTCCACGTCGGTGCAGGCCTTCCTGGAGCAGGCCGCCGCCGACCCGGACGTCCTGGCGATCAAGCAGACGCTGTACCGCACCTCCGGCGACTCCCCGATCGTGGACGCCCTGATCGACGCGGCCGAGGCCGGCAAGCAGGTCCTCGTACTCGTCGAGATCAAGGCCCGCTTCGACGAGCAGGCCAACATCAAGTGGGCGCGCAAGCTGGAGGAGTCCGGCTGCCACGTCGTCTACGGGCTCGTCGGCCTCAAGACCCACTGCAAGCTGTCGCTGGTCGTGCGCCAGGAGGGCGACCAGCTGCGCCGCTATTCGCACGTGGGCACCGGCAACTACCACCCCAAGACGGCCCGGCTGTACGAGGACCTCGGCCTGCTCACCGCCGACCCGCAGGTCGGCGCGGACCTCTCCGACCTCTTCAACCGGCTGTCGGGCTACTCGCGCCGCGAGACCTACCGCCGCCTGATGGTGGCGCCCCGCTCGCTGCGCGACGGGCTGCTGGCCCGCATCGACAAGGAGGCCGCCCACCACCGGGCCGGCCGTCCCGCGTACGTGCGGCTGAAGATGAACTCGATCGTCGACGAGGCCCTCATCGATTCGCTCTACCGGGCCTCCCAGGCCGGCGTGCCCGTCGACATCTGGGTCCGCGGCATCTGCGCGGTGCGCCCCGGAGTACCCGGACTCTCGGAGAACATCCGGGTCCGTTCGATCCTCGGCCGCTTCCTGGAGCACTCCCGGGTCTTCGCCTTCGGCAACGGCGGCGAACCCGAGGTGTGGATCGGCAGCGCCGACATGATGCACCGCAACCTCGACCGCCGTATCGAGGCACTGGTCAGGGTCGCCGACCCGGCCCACCGCGCGGCCCTGGACCGGATGCTGGAAACCGGGATGTCCGACGTCACCTCCTCCTGGCACCTGGGCCCGGACGGCGAATGGACCCGGCACAGCACGGACGCGGAAGGCCAGCCGCTGCGGCACGTACAGGAGATGCTCATAGACGCCCGGAGGCGCCGGCGTGGCTCAGCCAAACCATGACCCGATGGCAATGACGGGATGCGCGGGTGACGTGCTCGGCACGTACCTGCGCGCCCAGGCCACCGCCTTCCTGCGCGGGCTGCGCCTGCACGAGGAGTGGGGGTCCCCCCGGATGGGGGTACCCCCAGCGGTAGCTGGGGGAGAGTCCGGGGGAGGGGCCGACGCCTCGGAAGGAAGCGATGCGGCGCGCAGCCTGCGGGGGGCGGCGCGCCGGATCAGCGGATCCCTGGCCACCTTCCGGGGGGTGACCGAGTCCTCCTGGGCGGACGGGCTGCGCACCGAGCTGGTGTGGCTGTCCTCGACCCTGGCCGACGAGCATGCGTACGCCGCCCGCCTGGCGCGGCTGATGGACGCGCTGCACCGGCTGTCGGGCTCGGCCGAGGTCCCGGCGCCGCGGGGGACGGCCGGCGAGCTCACGGTGGGCTCGGCGCGCGCGGGCGCGCTGCTGGAGCGCCAGCTCACCCTGGCCCGTACCCGTGCCCATTCGGCGACGCTGCAGGCCCTCGGCTCCGCCCGGTTCCACGCGGTGGCGGACGCGGTGGCGGTGCTGGCCTCGGAGGTGCCGCTGGATCCGAGCGCGGCGCGCGGCCGCATCGAGGACGTGCTGGTGCCGCTGGCGGCGGTGGCCGAAACCCGACTGTCGGCGGCGGTCGGTTCGCTTCCGCCGGCGGAGGACACGCACCCGTACGACGCGGACCGCGACGGCCCCTGGCACGAGGTACGCCGCCTCCTGCGGGTCCACCGGTACGCGCGGGAGGCGCTGGGCGAGGACGTGGCGCGCGCGGCGGCGGCGGGCGAGGCCCTGGACCGGCACCGGGACGCGGCGGAGGCGGCGAACGCCTCGGCGACGGCGGCGCGCACCCCGCGGATCGCTCCGGCGACGGCTTATGCCCTGGGGATCCTGCACGCGGATCAGCGGCACGCGGCGGAGTCGGCCCGTTTCGACTTCCGGCAGATCTGGCTCCCGGCCCCCGCGGACCAGCGTGGTCACGCCGAGATAACGGCCGGATAACGGAAGCTTACGTCCGTGGGCGGACCGGCCGGATCGCACCGGGTCGTCCGCCACGGTTCACCATCCGTTCACTCGGGCCGGTCGGCCGCTTCACCTGATCTGACTAGTTTCTGCTGTGCAAGGTGCGAGCGGCCCGGAGAACGAGCAGCTCAGCCAGGCAACCGACGTAGTCCTCTTCGCACGCCGCCCCGATGCAGAAAGCGGCCGGCGGCTTCTGGAAGGAACACCCGAAAGTGAAGCTTCAGCGCAAGAACATGCTTCGTGCCTCCGCCCTCGGGGCGCTTGTCGTGTCCGGCGCCCTGGTCCTCACGGCGTGCGGCTCGGACGACAACACGAAGAACACCGGCGGCACGGCGAAGCCCTCCGCTGCCGCCGCCGGCGACATCAAGTGCGAAGACGCCAAGGGCAAGCTCCTGGCCTCGGGCTCGTCCGCGCAGAAGAACGCGATCGAGCTGTGGATCAAGAACTACATGGCCGCCTGCTCGGGCGTCGAGGTGAACTACAAGTCCTCCTCCTCCGGTGAGGGCATCGTCGCCTTCAACCAGGGCACCGTCGGTTTCGCCGGCTCCGACTCGGCGCTGAAGCCGGAGCAGATCGAGGAGTCGAAGAAGGTCTGCACCGGCGGCCAGGGCATCAACCTGCCGATGGTCGGCGGCCCCGTCGCCCTCGGCTTCAACGTCGCCGGCGTGGACAAGCTGAACCTCGACGCCGCGACGATCGCCAACATCTTCAACGACAAGATCAAGAAGTGGGACGACGAGGCGATCAAGAAGCTGAACCCCGGCGTCACGCTTCCCTCGACCGCGATCCAGGCCTTCCACCGCTCTGACGACTCGGGCACCACCGAGAACGTCACCAAGTACCTCAAGGCCGCCGCCCCCGACGCGTGGCCGTACGAGGCCGCGAAGAAGTGGGCCGCCCCGGGTGGCCAGGCCGCGTCCGGCTCCGCCGGTGTCGCCGCCCAGGTCAAGCAGGTCGACGGCGCGATCGGCTACTTCGAGCTCTCCTTCGCCAGCTCGCAGGGCATCAAGACGGTCGACCTGAACACGGGCGCCGCCGCCCCGGTCAAGGCCACCGGTGAGAACGCCTCCAAGGCCATCGCCGCCGCCAAGATCGCTGGCACCGGCTCCGACCTGGCCCTGAAGCTCGACTACACCACCAAGGCCGAGGGCGCCTACCCGCTGGTCCTGGTGACCTACGAGGTCGTCTGCGACAAGGGCAACAAGCCGGAGACCCTGTCGACGGTCAAGTCCTTCCTGAACTACACCGCGTCCGACGCGGGCCAGAAGGTGCTCCTCGAGAACGGCTACGCGCCGATCCCGGCCGAGATCAACGCCAAGGTCCGCGAGGCCATCACCAAGCTCGGCTGATCTTCCGATCCCTCTCGGTGCCGGGCGGATCCGGGGTCTCCCCCCGATCCGCCCGGCGCCCGAGAACCCTCCCCCTCCACCCGGGGGGATCCGGTGCACCGCCGCCAGGGGGCCTGCCCCCCACACAGACCGGAAAGACCATGGCTTCCACCACACCCACCCAGATAGACACGGCTCCGCCTGTCTCCAAGAGCAAGGGATCCACCGGCCGCGCCGGTGACAAGATCTTCGCCGGGCTCTCCAAGGGCTCCGGCATCCTGCTCCTGGTGATCATGGCGTCGATCGCCGCCTTCCTGACCTACCGCGCCACGATCGCCCTGTCGGAGAACGAGGGGAACTTCCTCACCACCTTCGACTGGAACGCGTCGGCCAACCCGCCCGTCTTCGGCATCGCCGTCCTGCTCTTCGGCACCGTCATCAGCTCGATCATCGCGATGGTCATCGCGGTTCCGATCGCTGTCGGCATCGCCCTGTTCATCTCGCACTACGCGCCGCGCAAGCTGGCCGCCCCCCTCGCCTACGTGGTCGACCTGCTGGCCGCCGTGCCGTCGATCATCTACGGCATCTGGGGCGCCCTGTTCCTCGTCCCGCACCTGGCGGGACTGAACCTGTGGCTCGACGAGTACCTCGGCTGGACCTACATCTTCGAGAAGACCCAGGTCGGCGTGGCCCGCTCGCTGTTCACCGTCGGCATCCTGCTCGCGATCATGATCCTGCCGATCGTGACGAGCGTCAGCCGTGAGGTCTTCCTCCAGGTCCCGCGCATGAACGAGGAGGCCGCCCTGGCCCTCGGCGCGACCCGCTGGGAAGTCATCCGGATGTCCGTGCTGCCCTTCGGCCGCTCCGGTGTCATCTCCGCCTCGATGCTCGGCCTCGGCCGCGCGCTCGGCGAGACCATGGCCGTCGCGACCGTCCTCTCCCCGAGCTTCCTGATCTCGTTCCACGTCCTCAACCCGGGCGGCGGCACCTTCGCGCAGAACATCGCGGCGAAGTTCGACGAGGCCAACGAGTTCGGCCGGGACGCGCTGATCGCCTCCGGTCTGGTCCTCTTCCTGCTCACCCTGCTGGTCAACGGTGCAGCCCGGCTGATCATCGCTCGCCGCAAGGACTTCTCGGGGGCGAACGCCTGATGAGCCACGCACTCCAGGACCAGCGGCCCGCCCGGGCCCCGAAGTCCGCCGCCCCCGCCGGCCTCACCCGAGGCGGCCTGCCCCGCTGGGCCCCGGCCGGCATCGCGGCCCTCTCGCTCGCCCTCGGCAGCGGCGTCGGCCTCGTCTTCGGCCTGCACAGCAAGGTCCAGTGGGGCCTGATCGCGGCCCTGCTCTTCGTCGCCGTCACGTACACCGCCAGCGCGGTCGTCGAGAACCGCCGCCAGGCCAAGGACCGCGTGGCGACCTCCGTCGTGTGGGTCTGCTTCGTCCTCGCGGTCATCCCGCTGCTGTCCCTGATGTGGACCACGGTGAGCCGCGGCATCGGCCTCCTCGACGGCGACTTCCTCACGCACTCGATGAACGGCGTGACCAGCTTCGACGAGGGCGGCGGCGTCTACCACGCCCTGCTCGGCACCATCGAGCAGGTCGCCCTGGCCACCCTGATCGCCGCGCCCATCGGCCTGCTGACCGCCGTCTACCTGGTCGAGTACGGCAAGGGCTCGCTCGCCAAGGCCGTGACCTTCTTCGTCGACGTCATGACCGGCATCCCCTCCATCGTCGCGGGCCTGTTCATCCTGACGACGTGGAACCTGATGCTCGGCTTCGGCCCCTCCGGCTTCGCCGGCGCCATGGCCCTGTCGATCCTGATGATGCCGGTCGTGGTGCGCTCCACCGAGGAGATGCTCAAGCTCGTCCCGAACGAGCTGCGCGAGGCCGCCCTCGCCCTCGGTGTGCCGAAGTGGCGCGTGATCCTCAAGGTCGTGCTCCCCACCGCCATCGGCGGCATCTCCACCGGTGTCATGCTGGCGGTGGCCCGCATCGCCGGTGAGACCGCGCCGATCATGCTGCTGGTCTTCGGCTCCCAGCTCATCAACGGCAACCCCTTCGAAGGCGCCCAGTCCTCGCTCCCCCTCTACATCTGGGAGCAGTACAAGGTCGGCAGTGAAGCCTCCTACGACCGGGCATGGGCCGGAGCGCTCGTCCTGATCGCCTTCGTCATGATCCTCAATCTGGTGGCCCGCGGCATCGCCCGCTGGAAGGCCCCGAAGACCGGTCGCTAAAAGCGAGTCCATTAGCGGCTCCGCCGCGGTGACCACATGAAAGCGAAGTAACCACCATGGCAAAGCGAATCGACGTCAGCGGACTGTCCGCCTTCTACGGCACCCACAAGGCCATCGATGACATCTCGATGACCGTGGAGCCCCGCTCCGTGACCGCCTTCATCGGCCCGTCCGGCTGCGGCAAGTCCACCTTCCTGCGCACCCTGAACCGCATGCACGAGGTCACCCCCGGTGGCCGCGTCGAGGGCAAGGTGCTCCTGGACGACGAGAACCTGTACGGCGCCGGCGTGGACCCGGTCGCGGTCCGCCGGACCGTCGGCATGGTCTTCCAGCGCCCGAACCCCTTCCCCACCATGTCGATCTTCGACAACGTGGCGGCGGGCCTGCGCCTGAACGGCTCCTTCAAGAAGTCCGAGCTCTCGGACATCGTGGAGAAGTCCCTCCAGGGCGCCAACCTCTGGAACGAGGTCAAGGACCGCCTCAACAAGCCCGGCTCCGGCCTCTCCGGCGGCCAGCAGCAGCGTCTGTGCATCGCCCGCGCCATCGCGGTCGAGCCGCAGGTCCTGCTGATGGACGAGCCCTGCTCGGCCCTCGACCCGATCTCCACCCTCGCCATCGAGGACCTGATCGGCGAGCTCAAGGAGCGCTTCACGATCGTCATCGTGACGCACAACATGCAGCAGGCGGCCCGCGTCTCGGACCGCACCGCCTTCTTCAACCTCTCCGCGGTCGGCCAGCCCGGCAAGCTCATCGAGATCGACGACACGGACCGGATCTTCTCCAACCCGTCCGTCCAGGCGACCGAGGACTACATCTCCGGCCGCTTCGGCTAGACCGCCCGGACCTCACGCGGCTGAGCCGCGTGGCCACAGGCGTCCTGCGGTGCTGCATGGCGGTGCCACCGCAAGGCGAAAGAAAGAAAAGGGCCGGCTCCCCCTGGGTGGGGGGAGCCGGCCCGCTTTCACATCCGTTCACATCCGCACGGCGGTCAGTTCACGAAGGCCAGGTTCACGAGCCAGAAGCTGATCGCGGCCACCAGGGCCGCGGCCGGCATCGTGATGAACCAGCCGAGGATGATGTTCTTGGCGACGCCCCAGCGGACCGCGTTCACCCGCTTCGTCGCCCCCACACCCATGATCGCCGAGGTGATCACGTGGGTGGTGGAGATCGGCGCGTGGAACAGGAACGCCGAGCCGAACATGATCGAGGCGCCGGTGGTCTCGGCCGCGAAGCCCTGCGGCGGGTCCAGCTCGATGATCTTGCGGCCCAGCGTGCGCATGATGCGCCAGCCGCCCGCGTACGTACCCAGCGACAGCATCACGGCACAGGCGATCTTGACCCACAGCGGGATCGCGTCGTCGGCCGCCTGCACGTCGGCGATGACCAGTGCGAGCACGACGATGCCCATGGTCTTCTGCGCGTCCTGCAGACCGTGGCCCAGCGCCATGGCCGCCGCCGAGACCGTCTGCGCGATACGGAAACCGCGCTTGGCCTTGTGCGGGTTGGCCCGGCGGAACATCCACAGGATGACGACCATCACCAGGTAGCCGGCCACGAGGCCGACGACCGGCGAGACGAACATCGGGATGATGACCTTGTCGACGACGCCGCCCCACAGCACCCCGATGCCGCCGGCCAGCGCCGCGCCCACCATGCCGCCGAACAGCGCGTGCGAGGAGGACGAGGGCAGACCGAAGTACCAGGTGATCAGGTTCCAGACGATCGCGCCGACCAGCGCCGCGAAGAGGATCCACATGCCCCGGTTGCCGTGGGGCGTCTCGATCAGGCCCTTGCTGACCGTCTTGGCGACCCCGCTGCCCAGGAAGGCACCGGCGAGGTTCATCACCGCGGCCATCGCCAGCGCCGCGCGCGGGGTCAGCGCCCGCGTCGAGACGGACGTCGCGATCGCGTTCGCCGAGTCGTGAAAACCGTTCGTATACGTAAAGCCGAGCGCGACACCGATGGTCACGACCAGTGCAAAGGTGTCCACGAGGTTCAGGACTCCTTGACCGCGATGGTCTCCACCGTGTTCGCAACGTGCTCGAACGCGTCGGCCGCCTCTTCGAGCACGTCGACGATCTGCTTGAGCTTCAGCACCTCGATGGCGTCGTACTTGCCGTTGAAGAGCTGGGCGAGCAGCTTGCGGTGGATCTGGTCGGCCTGGTTCTCGAGGCGGTTGACCTCGATCCAGTACTCGGTCAGGTTGTCCATCGTCCGCAGGTGCGGCATGGCCTCGGCGGTCAGCTCGGCCGCCCGCGCCAGCACCTCGATCTGCTGCTCGACGCCCTTGGGCAGCTCCTCCACGTTGTAGAGGACGACCAGGTCGACCGCCTCCTCCATGAAGTCCATGATGTCGTCGAGCGACGAGGCCAGGTTGTAGATGTCCTCGCGGTCGAACGGCGTGATGAAGGAGGAGTTCAGCTGGTGGAAGATCGCGTGGGTCGCGTCGTCTCCCGCGTGCTCCGCAGCCCGCATCCGCTCCGCGATCTCGACCCGGGCGGAAGAGTCCGCTCCGAGCAGTTCCATCAGGAGCTTGGAGCCCGTGACGATGTTGTCCGCGGATGCGGCGAACATGTCGTAGAAGCTCGTCTCCCTGGGGGTCAGACGAAATCGCACGTGAGGTCCTCGGGGTGCATTGGATTCGGTCAGGCTGATGCTAGGCGCATCCCCCGGCCACGGCTAACCGGCGGTTCCCCAGTGTCCTCCATCAGGCAGAGTGAGGACGACGGACCCCTGCCCCCGCGGCCAGGGCCCAGTACCCTATACCCATGAGGGGTATGCACCCCTCGTTCCGGACACGGGAGGACGCATGACGACCATCGAGGCGGAGGGTTCCCACGACGGCGGCGCCGTCCACGGCTACCACCACCAGAAGGACGAGCACCTCAAGCGGCTGCGCCGGATCGAGGGCCAGATCCGCGGCCTCCAGCGGCTCGTCGACGAGGACGTCTACTGCATCGACATACTCACCCAGGTCTCGGCGAGCACGAAGGCGCTCCAGTCCTTCGCCCTCCAGCTCCTGGAGGAGCACCTGCGCCACTGCGTCGCCGACGCCGCCGTCAAGGGCGGCGGAGAGATCGACGCGAAGGTGGAGGAGGCCACCAAGGCCATCGCCCGCCTCCTGCGCACCTGACCGCGCACCTGACCCGCAGGCGGTCAGCCCGACCAGATCCCCATCAGCACCTCGTCGATCCGGTCCTGACTGAGCCGCTCCTCCGCGGCCGCCGAGGCCGCGATGATCAACTCACCGCAGAGCTCGATCTCGGCGAGCGCCACATGATCCTGCACCGTCGTACCGCCTGCGGGAGTCACGCGTGTCACCTCAATCTGCCGTCTTCGGTCGTCGGCGCTCGACTCTCAGCGTAGGGAGGACACCGCCCGCGGCGCATGACACGGATGGACCATTTCCGGATACCGGCCGTGGCCCGCCCTGACCGCTCCGCACCGCTACTCGGCGATCTTCCCGGCGTAAATGTCCCCGCTTGCGGGCAATACGACGGTCACCGGCGTCCCGAATCCGTACAGCAGCGTGGTCGAGGAGACATCGATCACGCCATTGTTGACGTACGTGAAGCGGTGGCGGACCTTCCGCAGCCGCCCTTCCTCGTCCAGGTAAGCGTCGAACGGCACGGTGTCCTTGCTGAACCCTTTCGCCGCCGCCTCGAGCGCCCCCTTCACCTCCGCCGACGCACGCCCCGCGGCCCGCCCGATGTCGGTGGTCCCCCGGTAGTGCCGCACCTTCGTGCCCGCCACCTCGGTCTCCCCCACGTACGTCACCTCCTGTACGCCGCGCAGCAGCTCGGCCGCGACCAGCGGATCGGTGGCGCCGCCCGTGACGAGGTTCCCGTCGGCGAGGGTCGTCGTGTCGACCCGGACCCACTTGTCGTCGGGGACGCCCGCGCCCCGGTTCTTCATGTACAGCGCGCCCGGCACCAGCAGCTCGGTGATGGGCCGGTGCTCGGCCTTGCCCTTCACGTCGGCGGGGAGCATCACCAGCAGCTGGCCCATCCGGTTCTTGAAGTCGACGCCGCCCTCGCCGCGGATCGTGACCCTGGTCCCGCCGGTGGCCATCTCCATGGCCGTACGGGCCCGGGCACTGCCCGTCTTGGCCAGCGCGTCGGCGGCCCCGCGGATCACCGCCGCCGCGTCGGCGGGGGGACGGTCGTCGTCGCCGGCGCCCGCGCACCCGCTCATCGCCGTGACCGCCAGGGTGACGCCGAAGGCGAGCACGGCCTCACCCGCACGCTCGCGCCGCCGCCTGTGCTGGTGCACCACCATCGCCTGCCAACCCCCAACGCATGACCGCTGTTTGCCCGAGGCCCCCACCCGCTCCGGTTAACGAGGTCAGGGGTTTCCCGTCACGGCCCCCGGCCCTCCGCGACCCGGTTCCGGTCCAGGTACCGTGGAGGGGTGGATCCGCACATGAAAGCGCCCCTGGCCCTTCCGCTTCCCGCCACCGTGCCGCACCAGCCACAGCCGCCGACCGCCGGGCACACCACTTCCACCGCCGACCGCGGATCGTTCTGCCTGGCCGTGTGCACCTGCGGCTGGAAGGGCCCGGCCCGCCGCTCCCGCGACCTGGCCCGCAAGGACGCCACCCGGCACGCCGCGGGGTAGGAGAGAGCGGCCCGGCGCAGCCCGGAGGTACCAACGAGCCGCCCGGAGGAGTCCGCAGCCGGTCCGGGTCTGCCGGGGCAGGCCCGGCGGTACCGGTGCGGCGGCCGGGGCGGGTAGCCCGTTCGGACGGCCCGGCTGGCCGGGGTCCGCCGGAGCGGATGCCCTTGAGTCATGCCAGGACCCGCAGCCCGCCTCACGGCCCTCTTCTGGGCCCTGCTCCTCTCGCTGGCCCCGGCCGCCGCGGCCTGGGCCCGGCCGGTCGGCTCGGCGGACGGCCCGGCCGACGTGGCCCTGGCCATCGGACTCACCGGAGCCGCAGCCGTGGCCACCGGCCTGTGGCTGCGCTCCCGCTACCGCCGCGACACCGAGACCGACCCCGACGGCGGCGACCGGTGACCCCCCGGCCCCGTCCGACGGCGGTCCGCCTGTTCTTCGGCGCGGCGGGCCTGTGCCTCGTGGTGGCCCTGCTGCTCTCGGTGTGGAACTCGTCCTAGGCGTCCCTCCGCCCGGTCCGCCCCGACCACGGCGGCCCCGATCACGGCGGCCCCGGCGCGGGCTACGCGGCGAGGTCGCTCTCGTGCGGGCGCTGCCCGGCCGGCGGGGTGGACTGAGCCTGCGCCAGGCCGACCGGCAGGGGCAGCAGCCGGTCCTTGGCCCGCACCAGGCGCCCCAGGCGCGGGGAGCCGGCCACGGCGCGCACCACCGGGGTCAACAGCGCCATGGCGAGCGGCGCGAGCACCAGGACGACGGCGGTGCCGAGCGCGAATCCGCCGATCACGTCGGTGGGGTAGTGGACGCCGGCGTACACCCGGCAGACGCCCTCGGCGACGGCCAGGGCGATCCCGATGAGCCCGAGCCTGCGGTTGGCGACGAACAGGCCCACGCCCAGGGCCATCGCGAGGGTGGCGTGTCCGCTGACGAAGGAGAAGTCGGCGCCCGCCAGTTCGGCCCCGAAGCGCGTCCCGGGGCCCGTGTCGAGCACCTGGATCCCCTCGTGCTGCCGGAACGGCCGCGGCCGCCCGACGAATTCACGCAGCGGCGCGTTCACGAGCAGCGCGAGCCCGGCCGCGAGCGGGGCCCACACCAGCGCCGCGAAGGATTCGACGGCCGTGCTCTCGTCCTGCCGGCGGGCGCCGCGCCAGCACCACAGGACCAGCAGCACCAGCGCCAGCGGAATCCCGTACTCGCCGATCAGGCCGACCGACCGGTCCACCCAGTCGGGCGCGCGCAGGGCCAGTCCGTTGATCTCGTACAGCAGGCTGACATCCACATTCGGCCCACCGGTCGTGAGTCCAGCCATGGTGATGCGGCCCCTTGCCCTTGCCGTGGTTCCCCTGCGGGCGCACGACGGTGTACGCCCCTTCGCCCCCCGATTGATCAGCCCCCGTGTCCATGGAACGCCCGTTCTGGCAACTACGTTCCACTCTCCACCGAATGATCACTCCAACGTTATCGAAGAGAGACTCATCGTCGCAGCTCAGGGCCTTGGCTTAACGGAGCGTGGCTAGGGCGCCCGGCTCGCCCCAACTCGCTCCGGCAGGGCCTCCGCGCCGTCCTTGGTCACGCGCGTCGCACCGAAGTAGTCAGGCGTGTCGATCTTGTCGAAGCGGATGACGGCGCCGGTGAAGGGGGCGTTGATCATGTAGCCGCCGCCCACGTACAGCCCGACGTGCCGGATCTCCCGCGAATTCGTCAGATCATCGGAGAAGAACACCAGGTCACCGGGGAGCAGTTCGTCACGCGAAGGATGCGGGCCGGCGTTGTACTGGTCGTTCGCCACGCGCGGCAGCTGGATCCCGACCGTCTCGTACGCCGCCTTGGTCAGCCCCGAGCAGTCGAAGCGCCCGTCCTGGTCGGGCGTTCCGTTGCCGCCCCACAGGTACGGCGTGCCCAGCTGCTTCTGCGCGAAGTAGATGGCCCCTGCGGCCTGTTGCGAGGGGGCGACCCGCCCGACGGGCCGGGCGAAGCTCTTCGCGAGCGTCGTGATCGTCTTCACGTAGCCCTGGGTCTCCTTGTACGGCGGCACGCCCCCGTACTTGATGACCGCATAGGCCCCCGCGTTGTATGCCGCCAGCATGTTCGACGTCGCGTCACCCGGCACGCCCGCCACGTCCTTGGCCAGCTGGCAGTCGTACGAGGCCGCCGACGGGATCGCGTCGCTCGGGTCCCAGATGTCCCGGTCCCCGTCCCCGTCACCGTCGATGCCGTGGCCCGCCCACGTACCCGGGATGAACTGCGCGATGCCGCGCGCATCCGCCGGGCTGACCGCGCTCGGGTTCCAGCCGCTCTCCGAGTACAGCTGGGCGGCGAGCAGCGCCGGGGTTATGGCCGGGCACAGGTTGCCCCACTTCTCCACCAGGGCCTGGTACTTGGCGGGCACCGCCCCCTTCACGAGCCCCACGGCACGGCCGCCTGCCCCGGCGGCCCCGACCAGGCCCGCGGCCGCCGAGTACGTCCCCACGACGAGCAGCGCCACGAAGGTCAGACACAGCCCGATCCCGATCCCACCGGCCATCCAGAATCTGCGCACCCGTCAACCCTCCCCCATCCCCGTCACTTCAACGTGTGATTCGGCCGTGTCGCACGTCCCGGCACCCCACTCGGAAACCCGAACAGGCGATGCGGGCGCGCGTCACCGCCCAATCCTCGACGCGACCGGAGCCCACCGTCCAGTCCGCACGGACGGCGGTCGGGGGCACGCCCTACCGGGGAGCGACGAACAGGCTCTGCGCGCTGCGCCCGATGGGGCCCTTCTCGTCGTGCAACCGCGCGTCGACGAGCCCGATGCCGCCCGCGTCCACGCTCGTACGGGATTCCACGCAGGCCCACTCGCCGACCGGATGGCGGCGCAGATGGACCGTCAGGTCACCGTTGACGAAGACGAACCGGCCGTAGTCCAGCACAGAGCTGATGCCGTTGCCGGAATCGGCGGCGACCAGCACCCGGTCCAGCGGACGGATCTCCTCCCCGGCGACGAGCGGCACCCTCATCCGCATCCAGCAGGTGCCCGGACCGAGCTCCACGAAGGCGCCCTCGGTGAAACGGGCTTCCATCGCCGTGTGGTAGCCGGTCTCCCACGGCACCGGGAAGAACGGCACCGTCCCGGCCTCCCCCGGCGGCGGCAGCTGCGGCCCCGGCACCACGGCCGGCACCGCGCCCTCGGCCACCCTGATGCGCAGCGCCCGCGCCACCATCACCGGCGCCGCCCCGCCCTCGGGAGTGAGGGCGGCCTCGACCACCTCGGTGCCGCGGCCCGCCCGCAGCACGCCGGTCGTGACCTCCAGCGGGCCGATCGGCACCGGCCGCAGGATCTCGTACGTGATCCGGGCGATCCGCATGTCGGCGCGGGCGTCCGGCCGCTCCTCCACGGCCCGCCCGAGCAGCGCGGCCGGCGGGCCGGCGTGCTGCGCGCCCGGGTCCCACGGCCCGCGCGTGTACTCCGTGGCCAGGAACCGGCCGGCGTCGACGCGTTCGAAGAACCCCTCCGCAGCACCCATGCCACCCACGCTACCCACAGGTAACCTCCACCACCAGCCCCCTACGGCCCGGCCGCCGGCCCGACTGCCGGCCCGACTGCCGACCCGGCCGCCGACCCGGCCGCCGGGCGCATCCCCGCTCGCTCAGCGGGCGAACCCGAGCCCCACGCCCAGGCCCACCAGCACCGAACCGATCGCCCGGTTCAGCGCCTTCTGCGCCTTCAGCATCCGGTCCCGCAGCCGGGAGTTGGAGAAGAACAGCGCCACCGCCCCGAACCAGCCCAGGTGCGCGGCCGACATGAACAGCCCGTACCCGGCCTGCTGCCACACCGGAGTGCCCGGGTTGACCACCTGGGTGAAGGTCGACACCACGAACAGCGTCGTCTTCGGGTTGAGCACATTGGTCAGGAACCCCGACCGCATCGCCCCGAGCCGGGTCAGCTGCGCCTTCGACTCCAGGTCCACGGTCACCTCGGCCCGCGCCCGGAAGGTACGTATCCCGATCCACACCAGATAGGCCGCGCCGGCCAGCTTGATCACGGTGAACAGGGTGGTGGAGGAGGCGATCAGCAGACCGACCCCGAGCATCGTGTAGGAGACGTGGACCAGGACCCCGGCCGCGACCCCGGCGGCGGCGAACAGCCCGGTGGGCCGCCCGTAGAGGTAGCTGTTGCGGACGACCATGGCGAAGTCCGCGCCCGGACTGATCACGGCGAGCATCGTGATAACGGCGACTGCGATCACTTCTGTCATGGGCCGATGCTCACCGCCCGCCCACCCCCGGATCAAGCCCGTCCGCTCTCCTCGCACTCGAGAAACGACCTCGGCCCGGCCGCCCCCGGCATCCGGCCCACCACCCCCGACCGGTGACAATGGACGACGTGCCCACGCGTCGCCCCCACCCCCCGGCCCTCCCCGACCTCCCCGACCTCCCTGTCCTCCCCGACCTCCCCGTTCTCCAGGCGGACTGCTCGAACTGCTTCGCGCTCTGCTGCGTCGCCCTACCCTTCGCCAAGTCCAGCGACTTCGCGATGAACAAGCCGGCCGGAACCCCCTGCAAGAACCTCCGGGCGGACTTCCGCTGCGGGATCCACACCCGGCTGCGCGACACCGGCTTCCAGGGCTGCACCGTCTTCGACTGCTTCGGGGCCGGCCAGCAGATCTCCCAGGTCACCTTCGGCGGCCGCGACTGGCGCACCCACCCCGAGACCCGGGCCGAGATGTTCGACGCCTTCCCGGTGATGCGGCAGCTGCACGAACTGCTCTTCTACGTCGCCGAGGCCCTCACCCTCCCGGCCGCCGCGCCGCTCCACCCGCAGCTGCGCCACGCGCTCGCGGAGACCGAGCAGTGGACGCGGGAGGACGCGGCCGCCCTCGCGGACCTGGACGTCGGCGCCCTCCGCCAGAAGATCAACACCCTGCTCCTGAAGACCAGCGAGCTCACCCGGGCCAAGGTGCCGGGCCGCAAGAAGAACCACCGCGGAGCCGACCTGATGGGCGCCCGCCTCTCCGGCGCGGACCTGCGCGGCGCGAACCTCCGCGGCGCCTACCTGATCGCCGCCGACCTCAGCCGCGCCGACCTCCGCACGGCCGACCTCATCGGCGCCGACTTCCGCGACGCCGACCTCCGCGAAGCGGACCTCCGCCACGCCCTCTTCCTCACCCAGCCCCAACTCAACGCGGCCCGGGGCACCCCCGCCACCCGCATCCCCCCGCACCTGACCCACCCCGCCCACTGGGCCTGAGCCCCCGGCACGGCTGACGGACCATCGGACATATCCGGCCGATATCACCCAACGACACGCCAACCACTGCGCCGAACGGCGGCCACTCACCCCACCCCCCGTACGCCGAGACGACAATCATTGCCCGGCGTCACCCCCCGTGATACACAGAGTGACCATACGTTCTTTCGCATACACACCACACCTGCGCAGGTCAGAGCACAGGGGCGGGACGCAGGCCGGGAGATCGGGTAAAGAGAGCCGTCAAGTCGACGACGACGGCGGTTTCATCAGCGAAGATAGTGCGTGACCCCTGCCGTCGGGCACGGGCTTCCGGAACTACCCATACAGGGGCGGTGAGTTACATGATCCTGGCAGCCGAAAAGGGCGACATCACCACCATCATCGGCGGAATCGCCCCGAACTGGGGGCCGTTCGGCAGTCTCGGCAACGAAGCGAAGGTCATGATCGAGGTGGTCATGGCCGTAGCGATCCTCCTCTGCCTCGGCATCGCCATCTGGGGCGCGGCCAAACAGCGCATCGGCGCCACCGCCCTACGCGACACGTTCAGCGCGGAACAGGGCAAGGGCCTGATCGTGGCCGGCCTCACGGGCGTCTTCATCATCGGCTCGCTGGGCACCCTCTTCACCATCGTCTACGGAATGGCCGTCTAGCCGGGCCACCGCGGCCGTAGCGCCGTACCGCAGGACCTGATGAGGACTCACCACACCGCACCTACGCGGTAACCAGCACTACCGTCGTACGACGCGGAGGGGGCCGAAACGGAATGAGCAGCGAGGACCAGTACGGCGGCACGGGCCAGACCCGCACCCGCCTCCCGGACTCCCCCGCCGACCCGTACGGCCCCACCCGCCGCACCCCGCGCACCTCCCGCAGCCTCATCACGGTGGTCGGCGTGGTGGTCCTCCTGATCGCGGCCATCGCGTTCGCGAACCAGGGCCCGGACACCCCCACCTCCCCCTCCACGGACAACGCCCCGTCCACCACGTCCACAGCCCCCACGGGCACGACCCCGGTCACGGGCAAGAACGGCACCATCCCCAAGGGCTTCGCCCACGACGAACAGGGCGCCCAGTCGGCGGCGGCCAACTACGCCGTCGCGCTCAGCTCGGACGGCATGTTCGACGCGGCCCGCAGACGAGCCATCGTCCAGAGCGTCTACCTGCCCGACGTGGCCGCCTCGCGCCAGGGCGACCTCGACAAGGTCTACGCCGACCCGGAGTTCCTGGCCAGCATCGGCCTCGAAGCCGGCGGCAAGGCGCCCAAGGGTCTGACCTTCATCTCGCGCGTGAACCCGGTGGGTACGAAGGTCGAGAAGTTCAGCGGCGACAGCGCCACCGTCGCCGTCTGGTACTCGGCGCTGTTCGGCCTCGCGGGCGAAGGTTCGAAGAACCCGGTTTCCGAGAGCTGGTACACGAACACGTTCGAGCTCCGCTGGCTCAACGGCGACTGGCGGATCGCGGACTTCACGCAGAAGGACGGTCCCGCGCCGGTGGGCCGGGACCAGGCCGCCGCCTCGGCGGAAGAGATGGCCGCCGCGGTGTCACAGTTCGGGGGGCTCACCTATGCGCGCTGACCGTCGCGGCCTGTCCCTCACGGCCATCGTGGCGACCGTGCAGACCATCGCAGTGCTCCTTGCGACCCGCGCGGTGGCCGCTCCCACGCCGTCCCCGACCCCGCCCGGCGGCGCCACGCCCAGTCCGCAGGCGAGCAACAACCCCTGCGACCTGATCCGAGGCCCCGCCAAGGAGTACTGCGAGCGCGGCGAAGGCGCCTCGACCGGACAAGCGCCAGGCCTAGCGCCGAGCGACCCCGCCGACGCCCTGAACCCCCTCTCCTCCCTGGCCAAGGGCTGCGCCGACGCCGCCGCCTGGATCGTCGGCAAGCTCAGCGCAGCCGTCAACGGCTCGGCCAACGTCGACTTCACCAACGCCACCTTCCTCAAGCAGTACGCCGTCGTCTTCGCCGCCTCCACCATCCTGACCCTCGTCCTGTGGCTCTTCGCCGTGGCCAAGCGAGCCGTCCGCGGCGTCCCCCTCAGCACCGCCCTCTCCGAGGCGATCGGCTTCCTCTGGCTCACCGTCCTCGCCTCCGCCTTCACCCCCCTGATCCTCTACACCGTCGTCTCCGCCACCGACGGCGTCACCGAGGTCATCGCCTCCGCCTCCGGCAGCCAGACCGACGTCTTCTTCGGCTCCTTCTCCGAAGCCCTCAAGAAGGGCGACGACATCGGCGGCGGCCCGATCATGCTGATCGTGGTCTCCCTCGTCACCGTCCTCGCCGCCGGCATCCTCTTCCTCGAGCTGTTCATCCGGGCCGCCCTCCTCTACGTCGGCGCCCTCCTCGGCGTCGTCGTCTACGCGGGCCTGGTCGACCGGAACCTCTGGGGCCACGTCCGCCGCTGGGCGGGCATCATGATCGCCGTCATCCTCGTGAAGCCGGTCATCGTCATCGTCCTCGGCCTCGCCGGAGCCCTCGCCGGTGAGGAGGGCCCCGACGCCTTCTCCGCCGTCGTCACCGGCCTCGCCATCATCCTCCTGGCGATCTTCGCCTCCGCGATGATCTACCGCTTCGTGCCCGGCTTCGGCGACGAGATCGCCGCCGCCCGCTCGAACCGCAGCAAGGCCACCGACGGCGCCCAGGCAGCCGCCGTCATCAGCTCCCCGGCCTCCCTCGTCTCCCAGGGCATCAAAACCCACAGCAGCCGCGGCGCCCACCGCGGAGGCGACGGCGGCGGCGGCACGCCCCGCCCCGCCAACCCCCTCTCCGGAGGCGTGGCCGCCCACAGCAGCCGCCCCACCTCCGGCGGCGGAGCCGGCGGCGGATCTGTCCCCTCCGCCGCACCCGCACCCCGCACGAGCTCGAGCACGAGGAACACAGGAGGTGACGGGCGTTGACGACCCAGTCCCACCAGATGCACCCGGTCGCGCCCCGCCGCACGTATCTCATCGGCCGGGCCCGGCCGAACGCGATCGTCGGCAAGAACCGCGAGACCGGCGAGATCGCCCTGATCGTCGCCGGGGCGTTCTTCGGCATGATGAGCGGACTGCTCGTCCCCGACCTCACCCTGCGCATCGTCAGCCTCGTCGGCTTCCCCATGCTCGCGCTCGCCGCCGTGTACGTCCCGTACAAGGGCCGCACCTTCTACCGCTGGTTCGAGATCAGCCGCAGCTACAAGCGCACCCTGCGCCGCGGCACCACCTACCGCTCGGGCGCCATGGAAGCCGGCGTACGCGGCGCCGACGGCCGCGAGGTCGAGGTCGGCCCGCCCCCGGGCATCGGCCGCATCAGCTGGCTCGCCGCCCCCTTCGGCCCCGACGAGATCGCCGTACTCCTCCACGCCGACCGCAGAACGGTCACCGCAGCCATCGAGATCGAGGGCCCCGGCGTCGGCCTGCGCGACAGCGAGGACCAGGAAGCCCTCGTCGACCGCTTCGGCACCCTCCTCAAGCACGTGGCCAACGGCGACGGCTTCGTCACCCGCCTCCAGATGCTCGCCCGCACCCTGCCCGCCGACCCCGACGCCCACGCCAAGGACGTCGCCCAGCGCGGCGACACCCAGGCCCCCGGCTGGCTGCGCGACTCCTACGACCAGCTCCAGTCGATGGTGTCCACCTCCTCCGAGCAGCACCGCGCCTACCTCGTCGCCTGCATGCACTACACCCGCGAACTCGCCGCCGAGGCCCACACCATCGCCCGCGCCGCCACCCCCCAGAAGGGCCGCAAGCTCGACCGCGACTCCGGCCTCGCCATCGTCATGGCCCGCGAGCTCACCGACATCTGCGCCCGCCTCGCCGAAGCCGACATCCGCGTCCGCCAGCCGCTGGGCCAGGGCCGCCTCGCCTCCCTCGTGCACTCCATGTACGACCCGGACCACCCCATCGACCACATCCAGGCCATGACCAAGCGCAACGCCTGGCCCGCCGAACTCGACGCGGTGGAACCCACCTACCTCCAGGCCAAGACCCGCGAATCCTCCACCCGCGCCCCCTGGTGCCACGCCACCGCCTGGGTGAAGGAATGGCCCATGACCCCGGTCGGCGTCAACTTCCTCGCCCCCCTCCTCGTCCACACCCCCGACGTCATCCGGACCGTCGCCGTCACCATGGACCTGGAGCCCACCGAGGTGGCCATCGAGCGGATGCTCACCGAGAAGACCAACGACGAGGCCGACGCCTCCCGCGCCGCCAAGATGAACCGCACCGTCGACCCCCGCGACATCGCCGCCCACGGCCGGCTCGACCAGAGGGGTGAAGATCTCGCCAGCGGCGCTGCCGGAGTCAACCTCGTCGGGTACATCACGGTGTCCTCGCGTTCACCGGAGTCCCTCGCCCGCGACAAGCGCACCATCCGCGCCTCCGCCGGCAAGTCCTACCTGAAGCTCGAATGGTGCGACCGCGAGCACCACCGCGCCTTCGTCAACACCTTGCCGTTCGCCACCGGCATCCGACGCTAGCTGGAGGGAAGTGCCGCCCATGCGAGATCCCATGACAGCGCTGACGGACGCCTTCACCAGCTTCCTCTTCGGCAAAGTCGAAACCACGCGCCTGCCCGTACGCACCTCCACCGGGCAGGCGCAAGCCGTCTACCTGCCCACCGCCGCCCCCGGACTCGGCGACTCCGGCGTCATCATCGGCCGCGAGGTCTACAGCGGCAAGGGCTACATCTACGACCCCTTCCAGCTGTACGGCCAGCAGCTCCCGGCCCCGCACTGGCTGGTCCTCGGCGAATCCGGCAACGGCAAGTCCGCCCTGGAGAAGACGTACGTCCTGCGCCAGCTCCGCTTCAAGGACCGCCAGGTCGTCGTACTCGACGCCCAGGGCGAAGACGGCGTCGGCGAATGGAACCTCATCGCCCAGCAGCTGGGAATAACCCCCATCCGCCTGGACCCCATCGCCGCCAACGACTCCGGGATCCGCCTCAACCCCCTCGACCCGGCGATCACCACGACCGGCCAGCTCGCGCTGCTCCGCACCATCATCGAAGTCGCCATGGGCCACGGCCTCGACGAGCGCGCCGGCTTCGCCCTCAAGGTCGCGCACGCCTACGTCGTCGACGCCATCCAGGACCGCCAGCCCGTCCTGACCGACATCGTGGAACAACTGCGCCACCCCGAAGCCGAATCCGCCCTCGCGATGAACGTCGACATAGACGACGTACGAGCCTGGGGCCTCGACGTGGCCCTGGTCCTCGACCGCCTCGTCGACGGCGACCTGCGGGGCATGTTCGACGGCCCGACCACCGTCGGCATCGACCTCGACGCCCCGCTGATCGTCTTCGACCTCTCCCACATCGACCGCAACTCCATCGCGATGCCGATCCTCATGGCGATCGTCGGCGTCTGGCTGGAACACACCTGGATCCGGCCCGACCGCAAGAAGCGCATCTTCCTCGTGGAGGAGGCCTGGCACATCATCAACAGCCCCTTCGTGGCCCAGCTGTTCCAGCGCCTCCTGAAGTTCGGCCGCCGCCTCGGCCTGTCCTTCGTCGCCGTCGTCCACCACCTCTCCGACGTCGTCGACGGCGCGGCCGCACGCGAAGCCGCGGCCATCCTCAAGATGGCCTCGACCCGCACCATCTACGCCCAGAAGGCCGACGAGGCACGCGCCACCGGTCTCGTACTCGGCCTGCCCCGCTGGGCGGTGGAGATCATCCCGACCCTGACCCCCGGCATCGCCGTCTGGGACGTCAACGGCAACGTCCAAGTGGTCAAACACCTGATCACCGAGGCCGAACGCCCCCTCGTCTACACCGACCGCGCCATGACCGAGTCCTCGGTCCCCTCCCAGCTCCCCGACGAACTCCTCGCCGCCGAACTCGAGGCGGAGGAACGCGCCCTGTCCATCGAACGCCGCCGCGGCAACGGCGGCCCGGGTTCCGCGACCACGGTGGCCTGACCATGCACGACGCACGACGCACGGAGCCCCCCGCCCGCGCAGGGGGCGTCCCGGACGGCCTGCTGGTCGGCCTCCTGGCCTTTCTCCTCGGCCTCGCCGTCCTGGTCTGGTCGGCGACCGGCCTCGCCGCCTTCTTCGCCAAGGGCGCCTGGCCCGACACCGTCACCTTCACCCGCACCCCGGAGGCCGTCCGCGCCCTGATAGCGCAACCGCACGACCTCCCGGGCGCCTGGCCCGACACCGACCCGGCGGCCCTGTCCGGCTGGGGCCTGTTCTGGGGCCTGTTCCTCAGCCAGCTCCTGGTGCTGTTCGTGCTCACCGTCTTCGCCATCGGCGTGATCGCCCGCACCAAGTCCCGCCGCGCCCTGGCAAGACAGGCGGCCGCCCAGGCCTCCGCCTCCGCACCGTACGAACCCCCGCCCGCGGCCCCGGCCCAAGAACCCCAGCCACACCCGCCGGCCCAGGCAACACCCCCCAAAACCCAGCCCTACATCCCACCCCCGGCACCTGCCCCGGCACCTGCCCCGGCCCATGCCCCGGTCACCGCAGCCCAGGCCCATGCCCCGGCACCGGCACCGGTCACCGCACCCCCGGCTCACGCCCCGGCCCCGGCCACCGCACCCCCGACCACACCCGCCACCCCCATCGCCCCCGCCCCGCCCCCGGTCCCCCTCCGCGCGGACCGTCCGTCCGCCCCCGCGGACGAGGCCTACCGCTACGGCTTCGGCTACGCCCCGGCGCCCCCCGCCCTCGCCGCACCCCAGCCCCGCCTGGCCTACGCCGGCCCCGCCGATCGCCACCGGCTGGCAGCGCAGAGCATCGCCACGGCCGAAGGCGCGGTCCTGGTCGTGACCTCCTCCCCCGCCCTCTGGGCCGAGACCAAGGACGCCCGCGCCAAGCTCGGCCCGGTGCTCCTCTACGACCCCTCGCACCTGTGCGACACCCCGGCCCGCCTGCACTGGAACCCGGCCGAGGGCTGCGCCGACCGCGACACCTCCACCGCCCGCGCCATCGCCCTGCTGGCCCCCGTATGCCCCCAGGCCCGTATGGACGCCGCGGTCGCCGACACGGCCGAAACCCTGCTCCGCAGCTGGCTCCAGGCCGCCGCCCTCGACGACCGGCCCTTCAAACAGCTCCACCGCTGGACCCAGGGCAACAGCGCCCAGGACCCGGTCCGCATCCTGCGCACCCACCCCCAGGCGGCCGCCGGCGCGGCCGGTGAACTGGAGAGCGCCCTCACCGCCCACCCCGAACGCCGGGAGTTGGCCCAGCACCTGACGGCCCGTGCCCTCGCCTGCCTGACCTCGATCCACATCCGCGAGGCCTGCAATCCGAACCGAACGGATTCGCTCACACTGGCTTCGTTCGTGACCGAGGGGGGCACCCTCTACATGGTGGGCGAATCCCTGGAAGACCCCCGCACCCACCCGGGTGCGATGCCCTTGCTCACCGCACTCGCCGCTGACGTGGTCGAGCACGGCCGCCGCATGGCCGCACGGTCATCCCACGGTCGGCTCGACCCACCACTCACGCTCGTCCTGGACGACATCGCGGCGGTCGCCCCGATCCCCCAGCTCCCGGACCTCCTGACGGACGAGACGCTCCCGCTCCTCGCCCTGTGCCGCAGCCGCGAACAGGCCCGCTCGCGCTGGCCGGAAGCCGAACTGCCCTAGACGGTCGCCGGCCTCGGGAACACGTACTCGAGGTCCTTCGCGGCCGGATCGGCCGACACGTGCGCGACCGTGCCCGTCGCCTCGAATCCGAACCGCCGATAGAACGCCTCGGCCCGCGGGTTGTCCTCGTGCACGTAGAGCCGTGCGCACTCCAGCGCCGGCTCCTCCAGCGACCAGCACCAATCCAGCGCGGCCCGGAACAGCCTCTCCGTGAGCCCGGTCCCCCGCTGCTCCGGCCGTACGAACACCCCGACCAGATGCCCCTGGTTCCGCTCGATGACCTGGTCGAAGATGTCGGCGGTCCCGCTCTCCTCGACAAGCACCGTCACCGACCCGACCCACTCCCCGCCGGGCCCCTCGGCAACGAACTGCCGCGCCGCCCGCCCGTGCGAAGCCCCCTCGGCACGCGCCTTCCAGAACTCGTCGGGCCGGCCCTCGGCCTCTGCCACGGTCTCCAGGAACGCCACGGGCGCCAAGGGATCCATCAGCGCGGCGATCCGCAGCTCCTTGACCTGCTCCCACTCGTCGCCACGCACCGGACGTATCACGTACTGATTCATGGACCGAGACTAGCCCCGCCCCATCGCCCCGTAAACGCAGAAAAGCCCCGCACCGAACCCGTAAGGATTCGATGCGGGGCTTCCGCAATGATTGTTCGGCGGCGTCCTACTCTCCCACAGGGTCCCCCCTGCAGTACCATCGGCGCTGAAAGGCTTAGCTTCCGGGTTCGGAATGTAACCGGGCGTTTCCCTAACGCTATGACCACCGAAACACTATGAAATTTGAACGCTGGCATTGACACAGCTGTTCGTTATTTCAGAACTAACACAGTGGACGCGAGCAACTGAGGACAAGCCCTCGGCCTATTAGTACCAGTCAGCTTCACCCGTTACCGGGCTTCCACATCTGG